>URNQ01000172.1 GCA_900549245.1 uncultured Collinsella sp. | reverse complement strand
GTACCTGCCGTTACGAAAGAGCGGGGGCTGGACTTGAATCCAGCCCCCGCTCTTTTGTAGGGATGGGGATGCGCTGTGATACAGGCTCTTTTGGAGGCCTGGTTTCGTTACGCGAGCTCGGCTCCGAGGGCCTTGCAGGCCGCCTCGCCCTCATCGTCGGGCGCATCGTAGCAGATGGTGGAGTCCACGACGTTGACGCCGGCCTCGTCGGCGTCGGCCTTCCAGTTGTCCATCCACTCGCCCTCGGCCCACGAATAGGAGCCAAAGAGGACGACCTTCTTGTCGCCGAGAATCTCCTTGACCTCGTCCCACATCGGCTGGAACTCATCGTACTCGAGTTCCTCGGAGCCCATGGCGGGGCAGCCGAAGGCGAAGGCATCATATTCGGCGGCCTTGTCGGCAGAGAAGTCGGCGCAGGGGATGACCTCAGTCTCGGCACCCGCGGACGTGGCGCCTTCGGCGACGAGGTTTGCCATGGCCTCGGTGTTGCCCGTGCCGCTCCAGTAGACGACGGCGATCTTGCTCATGTTTTGTCCTTTCGGTCGTGCGGCGCTTGCCGCGGCTTGTACGTTCTATCGGGTTGCCTGGGCAAGTTGTGCCAGGCTGCAGCCCTGCTGATAGATAAAGGTGAAGTATTGGGTGCAGGCACGGTAGGCATCAAACGTCGCAAGCGCCTGCTCGACATTTGCGTAGACCTTCCAGGCTCCAAAGACCTTGTAGTTCTCGCCGCGCTGGACGATAAACTCGTGCACGTCGTCGTAAGGATATCCAAGGAAGTAGCCTATTTCGTGCGGAAACTCGCAGGTGCAGTCTTTGCTGCAGCTAGCTTGCTGGGGTAGTGCGCATCGAGTCTGGCTGCAGGCGCATTCCGCGACGTTATTGCTCGCGAGCGTGATGCGTGATGCCAAATGCACAAGGCATGTCGAAAGGTCTCTCGTGTCGTAGCCTTCCGAGGTGAGCGCCGTTTGGACGCGAGGGTCTGCGAAATAGGTGGTGAGGCTTTTGGCTCGGTACGCGTACACGAGCGCTCCGCAGGGCCGCCAGACCAAAACACTCAGGTGGATGCCGAGCGGGTCAAGCTCGCGATTGCACTGGGCGATAACGTTGAGCAGGCGTGCTCGGCGTTCTGCAATGGTTTCGGTTGTGGTCGAGCCGTCCCCGTGGGCGTAGGTGCCTGGATAGGTAAAGAGCGATGCCGGCTTGATGCCCGCGAGCGTGGGAGAGCAGTTGCGCACGACTGCCGCCTGAAACGTTGGGATGTCTATGGTTCGAGTCACGGCGCTCCTTACGGATCTAAACTGTTAGCCTAGGAAAACTTATACACGAAAGTAAGCCATGGTCAACAAAAAAGTTTGAAGAGGGAAACTAATTGACCGAACAGACATGATTTTGGGTTAAGATGGGGGCACCCCATGGGGGTATCTAGATAGTGCTACTTGAAAGGGGAGCGCATGAGTGACTTGCTCAACCCTGCGAATCTCATCGTGCTGGCCGTCATTGCCGTTGGCATGTTTTTTGGACTGCGTCGCATTGCCGCTTCGACACACGGGAAGAGTTGCTGCAGCGATGGTACGAGCGGCAAGAAGGCCAAAAAGGTTGTTGTGGTGGATACCGATGCGTCACACTATCCCTATAGCGATGAGCTGCTCATCGGCGGCATGAACTGTGACGGCTGCGCTCAGAACGTAGCCAATGCCCTCAATGCGCTGGATGGCGTGTGGGCAACGGTGACGTATGCGGACCACACGGCACGCGTGCGCTCTAAGCAGCCGGTTGATCGTGGTGTCCTCGAGACGGCCGTGAAAGACGCGGGCTACTACGTCATGACTCTGTAAGCGCCGCCCTGGATGCGCTTCCTTGGCTAGGCTCGTCCGCGCAGTTCGATGTCTTGGATGTCGTCGAAGTCGATGGCGATGTCTCGGAGTTTGAGGAGCTTGAAGGCGGGGAGCGCCTCGTCGAGGATGCCGGTGCGGCTGCGATAGCCGTATGTATCGTAATAGGTGACACGAATCAAGTCGCCACGTTTGAGACCCTCGAGCTTTTTAGAAAGCGCGAGGGCTTTTTCTTCCGTGAGCTCACGTTTTGGCTCGACGGTGATTTCCTGCTTGCGCACGAGTTCGTAGTATCCCGTGAGGGCGGCAAAGGGCATAAACTGTGCGGCGCGGTTGGCGCGCACGGCACCGTTGGCAGTGAGCTTGGGGTCGGCGGCGCGGCGTCTGCCCTCGGGGTCCGCCAGGCGCTCGAAGGCGGTCGGCGGGCGCACGGGCTGCTGCTTGGGTTTAGGCACGATGTCCTCCAACTTGGCCGTTGCGTTCGCGCGCGGTGGCGCCGGCGGTAAAGCTTAATCCCTTGACGAGCGCGTTCTTGCCGTACTTGCCTTTCACGGCCAGGACGGCGCGCGCCAGGTCGCGCTCGCGCTCATCGGCCTCGATATCGCTGAACAGATCGATGGTGGCAAATTCCTCGGGCATGAGGTTGCCAAATCCCAGGTTGATGCGCTTGACCGGTCGTTTGGGATCGACTGTTTGTGCCCAAAGGTCATCGAAATACCCCATGATCTTCTTAAACGAATTAGTGCGCTCGGGCAGCTTTCGCGAGGCGTTGGAGTGCGCAAAGAGCGCGGCATAGCCACCACGCGGTTTGCCGCCGTGTTCGCCCACAAAGATGCCATCGATTGCCTGCGCTTCGCGCACCAGACGACGCCTTTCGTCATCGCGCTGGACGGGCTTGGGAGCACGGGGCGCGAGCTCGGGGCCGGCAGTTGCGGTGGGTTCGATGCTCGATGTGCTCGAGCGCAGGTGTCCGCAGCCGTCTATATACTGCGCCGTGCCGCTGGCGTTGAGCCGGCGTATGTCGGCGCGCTCGCTTGCATAGCCCACAAAGAGCGAGATGCTGTCGCACACCACGTGCTTGTCGACTAGATCCAACACGGCGTTGTCGACCATTTCGCGCAAGACGGTGTAGGCCTGCTCGTAGGCATAGCCCTTCGAGAGCACCTGTCCTGTGGTGGTCGAGGTCGCTTGCGGGCGATAGGCTTGGATATCGGCGATGGTTGTCGGCTCGCGCCCGAAGGCGTGGTCGATGAGATATTCGGCATTGACGCCGAGTTCGTCGTAGAGCAGGTTCTCGTCGAGTGCGGCGACGCCCATCAGGTCGTAGACGCCGTATTTCTCGAGACGGGCCGCCACGCCGGGGCCGATGCCCCAGATGTCGGTGATGGGGCGATGGGGCCAGATCTCCTTGCGAAAGATCTCGTCGTCGAGTACGCCAATGCGGCTGGCTACGTGCTTGGCGGTGATGTCGAGCGCCACCTTGGCCTGGAATAGGTTGGGGCCGATACCGACCGTCGCCGTGATGCCGGTGCGCCCCAAGACCTCGTCGCGCAACATGCAGGCGAACCCTTCGGCATCGGTGTGATAAAGGTCCAGATAGGGCGTCACGTCGATAAAGCACTCATCGATGGAGTAGACGTGCACGTCCTGGGGGCTGACGTATTCCAGATAGACGCCGTAGATTTGCGCCGACACCTCCATGTAGTGTTGCATGCGCGGCACTGCTTTGATGTAGTCGATGCCGTCGGGAATCTCGAATAGACGGCAGCGGTTGTGTATCCCGAGGTCCTTCATGGTCTGCGTGATAGCGAGACAGATGGTCGTGCGTCCGCGCGATTCGTCGGCAACGACCAGGTTGGTGGTGAGCGGATCGAGCCCACGATCGACGCACTCGACGCTGGCATAAAACGTCTTGAGGTCGATGCAGATGTAGGTGTGCTGCTCGTGCTCCATCCGAGCCTCCCATCAAACACATGTTCTTATCGAATACCTGTCCGATAATACCTGCTCGACCAGACACCGTCAAAACCTGCCCCTTTTTGGCAGATATGGTCGTGCGGCTGCATCGGGTTTTTAACGCAGCCCTAAAGAGTGCGTAACAGCTCGGAAAAGCTCGCTTCGTAGCATGAGGCTAACGATTGATACCACCATAAAGCACGGAAGGGTTGTGGGGATAATGGTCAACTATGGATTTGGTATGCCGACGCGCTTGGTTGCGGATGGGGATGTGGCTCGCTGGTGCGGGCGATTGGTTGCCCACTATGGCGGCACCAAGGCACTGGTCGTGCTGGGAGGCGACAAGCACACGCGTGATGAGCTCGTTTCGGCGGCGCTGGGCTCGGTTGATCGAGCTCTGCTCGAGCGCGTGCTTTTC
This sequence comes from uncultured Collinsella sp., assembly GCA_900549245.1. GTDB lineage: Bacteria > Actinomycetota > Coriobacteriia > Coriobacteriales > Coriobacteriaceae > Collinsella. The sequence continues at coordinate 141 of URNQ01000172.1, read as the reverse complement.
CGCTGCGGCTCGGTTGAAGGCGACGGAGGAGACGAGCTGATCGACGAAGCCGTGGCCCTGGCGACCGACGAAGGCGTGGACTTTGTCTTGGCGATTGGCGATGCCGATACTGCCGGCTTTGCGCGCGAGCTCGCCCGTCGC
>URNQ01000171.1 GCA_900549245.1 uncultured Collinsella sp. | reverse complement strand
TTTTGGAATAAAAGGGCACCGCAGATGGAGTTCCGCGGCGCCCAAGCCACACGCTAACAGCTTTAAGGAGTCAAAGCTGGTTTAGCCAAAGAAGCGCTTGATCTCGATCTCGGCGTTCTCCAGGCAGTCGGAGCCGTGGATCACGTTGGCGTTGACATCGACGGCAAAGTCGCCGCGGATGGTACCAGGAGCAGCGTCAAGCGGATTAGTAGCGCCCATGAGGGTGCGCATCTTAGCAACAGCGGAGAGACCGGAAACGACCATCTTGACGACCGGACCGCTCGTCATAAAGTCGCAGAGACCGCCAAAGAAGGGCTTGTCGGCCAGATGGGCGTAGTGCTCCTCGACGGTAGCGCGCTCGAGCGTGGTCATCTCCATGCGCTCGATGACAAGGCCGCTGCGCTCAATGCGAGCAACGATCTCGCCGATCTTGCGGTCGCGCACGGCGTCGGGCTTAATCATGATGAAGGTCTTCTCGATAGCCATAAAAGTAGCCTTTCAAGTAGGTTCGCGCGTGCCCAAGTCCCATTCCGGCACCCGCCTGGACTGCATCGTAACAGAGTTTTAGCTGCAGTTAAACAAAAAGCTGTTTATTGAAACGTTGCAATTTATTAAAGCGCTCCATATGTGTCACTTCTGTTTCGAAGCCCGATTAGAGTCCCATCCGACCGCCCATCAACCGCGCCGAACAGAGCAGGCGGTCGGTTGCCGCCCGCGAACGTATCCCCTTCACAACCTGCCCAAAGGTCCTACAGAAGTTCTCGACAAGCCCCTCCCCCATAGCAACAAAATACGGGCTCCCACATCAGCAGGCGCCCGTAAAGCGAAAACGATTTATCAATAAATGGACAATACGTCTTCAGCCAAACCTCTACTTTGCCCCGTGACCCATCTCGACGACCTTGGTTAGCGATCCAAACACACCTTCGTCGACCACGAGTTGCGCCTCGGCACGCTGCAGCTGCACGGCAACGGCGGCAGGGGCGGTGCCGCCCTCGGTCGTGCGCGCGGCGACAATCGACGGGATGTCGAGCGCCTCGGTAATGTCGTGCTCAAAGAGCGGGCTTGCCTCCTGGAACACCTCAAACGGCAGGTCCTCAAGATTGCAGCCGCGCTTCTCACACATCAGAACCAGATGCCCCACCACGGCATGTGCCTCGCGGAACGGCAGGCCACGCTTGGCCAGGTAATCGGCAACATCGGTAGCGGCAAACCGCCCCACGCCGCACTCGCGCGCCATGGCATCCTCGTTGACGGTCCAAGTCGAAATCATTCCGGCCATAACCGACAGGCACTGCATGAGCGTATGGGCGGTATCGAGCGCGCCCTCCTTGTCCTCCTGCAAGTCCTTGTTATAAGCAAGCGGCAGGCCCTTCATGGTCACGAGCAGCTGCACCAGGTTGCCATAGACACGGCCGCTCTTGCCGCGAATAAGCTCGGCAAAGTCGGGATTCTTCTTCTGCGGCATGATGGACGAGCCGGTGGAGTAGGAGTCTGAAAGCGTGATAAAGCCAAATTCGGAGCTCGACCACAGCACGATCTCCTCGGAAAGACGCGACAGGTGCATGGCCATGACGGAGCCAGCGTAATGCAGATCGAGCAGGAAATCACGGTCGGAAACAGCATCGAGTGAGTTAGGAATCACGCCCGCAAAGCCAAGTTCGGCAGCCGTCATCTGGCGATCGAGCGGATAGCTCGTACCGGCAAGCGCGGCAGCACCCAGCGGGCAGTTGTCGGCGGCATCAAAGGCGGCCTTCAAGCGTGTAAAGTCGCGCGCGAACATCCAGGAATACGCCAGCAGATGATGCGAGAGCAGCACGGGCTGAGCGTGCTGCATATGCGTGTAACCCGGCAGAATCACCTTGTCGTACTTCTTAGCCGCATCCACCAGCACATGGCGCAGCTCAAGATTGGCCTCCATGAGCTCCTTGGCCAGCGCCTTGACGCCCAGGCGCGTGTCGGTCGCCACCTGGTCGTTGCGCGAACGTCCGGTATGCAAGCGCTTACCGGCCTCGCCGATGCGACGCGTCAGCTCGCTCTCGATGGACATATGAATGTCTTCGTCGTTGATGTCGAAGGTGAAGTTGCCGGCATCGATATCCTGTTCGATTCCGGTCAGGCCCTTGGCAATCGCCTGCTCGTCCTCGGCACTGATGATGCCCTGGGCCGCCAGCATTTTGGCATGCGCATTAGAGCCTGCGATATCCTGCTTATAGAGATGTTTGTCGGCCGGCAGCGACGCGCCAAACTCCTGCGTGACCTCGGCCACGCCTGCCTCAAAACGACCGCCCCAAAGAGCCATGGAACCGTCCCCTTTCTCCAAATACCAAAACAAGCGCCCAAAGCAATGCGCCATATCGCTAAAGCGATTTTTCAACCGCTAGTTTTACACATTCCCCACCGTGTGCGGAGCCATGTAGCTAATTTGCAAAGAAGTGACGCGCCATGCACTTGGCGCCCAACGTCTCCCTCCGGATGTTGCCCTGCGAACCATCGATCCAGGCCTTCAGGCTCATAGGGACGTCCTCGACCCTTGCAGCATCGAACTCGGGCGCGAGGGCAAGTAAAGCATGCGCGATAGCATTGAACATAATGGATACTCCTCATATATATAGGCGCAGAGCCGCCAAATTGATAGAAGGAGCCCCGCCGGACAACCCCGGCGGGGCTCGGACTCAGCCACAGTCGCGGCATCATATATGCGGGCGGAACGTAGGGGCCACCGATGTTAAGAAGTGTCAGCAAGCATAACGAAAGGTAGGGACCCCGTGCGCCCGTTATGTATCACGCGGATGGGCCGCGCGGATACCAAGGGAAGGAGGCGCTAGGCCTGGGCGGCAGCAGAGCTGGGGCCCTGGACCTTTGCCCACGTCTTGAGTGACAGCGTATCGATCTCGATAAAGCCGGCGCTGGCCTTCTCGTCAAACGTAGTGTCGCGGTCGTAGGTAGCCAGACCGTAGTCATACAGGCTAAACGGGCTCTTGCGGCCGACGACATGGCAGTTGCCCTTAAAGAACTTCAGACGGACGGTGCCGGTCACGAACTTCTGGGTGTCGGCCATAAAGGCGTCGAGCGCGTTTTTGAGCGGGCTGTACCACTGGCCGTTGTACACGGCGGTGGCCCAATCCTGCTCGAGCTTGATCTTGGTCTTGAGCAGGTCGCCCTCGACGCAAATGTCCTCGAGCGCCTTGTGGGCGGTGATGAGCGTCAGGGCGCCGGGAACCTCGTAGCACTCGCGGCTCTTAAGGCCCACCAGGCGATCCTCGACCAGATCGAGACGGCCAAAGCCATTGTCGCCGGAGATCTTGTTGAGGGAGATGACAATCTCGGAGAGCTTCATCTTCTTGCCGTCGACGGCGACGGGCTTGCCGGCCTCAAACTCAATCTCAGTGTAGGTCGGGGTGTCCGGCGTGTCCTCGGGGTTCTTAGTCATAACCCAAGCGTCATCGAGCGGCTCGTTCCAGGGATCCTCCAGGTGGCCGCACTCAATGGCACGACCCCACAGGTTGTCGTCGATGGAGTAGGGGTTGTCGTTGGCACCCTCGGGAACCGGCACGTTGTGGGCGTGGGCATAGGCGACCTCGTCGGGACGGCACTTCAGGTCCCACTCGCGAACCGGGGCGATAACCTTGAGCTCGGGGTCGAGGGCCTTTACGGCGGCCTCAAAACGGACCTGGTCGTTACCCTTGCCGGTGCAGCCGTGGGCGACGTAGGTAGCGCCAAACTCGTGGGCGACCTCAACAAGCTTCTTGGCAAGCAGCGGGCGAGACAGGGCGGAGAGCAGCGGATACTTGTTCTCGTACATGGAGTTTGCTGCGATGGCCTTAGTCAGGAACTCATCAGAGAACTCGTCGCGCAGGTCGAGCACCTGGCAATCGAGAACGCCCAGGTCGAGCGCCTTCTGCTTCTTGGCATCCAGTCCGGTCTCTTCCTGGCCCACGTTGCCGCAGACACAAACGACATCGAGATTCTTCTCGTCCTGGAGCCATTTGACACATACGGATGTATCAAGACCACCGGAATATGCGAGAACGACTTTTTCCTTGCTCATGGCTGTTTCCTTTCGCCCTTGGTAGCTAGTTAGAACATCGGTCAGTTGCAAGTCACCTTGAGGTCAAAAACCGTGCAATATCAGGTTAAATAGCAAAAATCAGCACATACATGCCCTAGAAACATGCAGCAATGTCGTGCTAAAACCCAACGACCTCAAAATGACTCTGTTGAGGCAATTCGCCCCATGCGGACAGAGACGATTGTTATCGTCGTCGGGAAATTGCGCGCTGGCGTCGGATGGCATTGTCTGCAGTGGGGATGATCGTTACGAACTGCATCTGCCTCTCCTTTCACCTATCGCCGGG
>URNQ01000170.1 GCA_900549245.1 uncultured Collinsella sp. | reverse complement strand
CGACACGCATAAAAAGCCTCCCATTTCTCATGTCCAAGAAATGGGAGGCAGTTCACCTTCATGGGCGGGGGCGCCTTTTTGCCGAAAGCTGGTATGACTCGTTTGAACGCTCGCACCCTCAGATTCACCTTGATGTGTGGCATCAGCCAACGGCTACATGCTTTGAATCACTTGTGCTTGGCATTTCGGATGCGGCTATCTCATTCGAGGAACCACGGGACAGCGTCCTTTCTTCAAAATATTTGGGTGAAAAGGAGCTCAAGGTTCTTTCATGCCCAGCGGGTCATCAATCTGTGGGCGCCATGACCATTCGCGAGTTACTGGGCGGCAGGCTCGCTGTTCCCATTAATTTGTCACCCTGTCTCAATGCAATCAATCAATGTCCCGAAGCTCAGCTGGTTAATTTCCGCTTCCGCGATGTCGAATACGGAAACAGGGCTCAGACTGAGTTTCTTCAAGCCGGGGGATTGATATTGGGTTTGTCTGGGTCCTCTCTTGCGTCGGATGGATCAGAAGTGAGTGAGTGCTCAATTGAAGGTTCGCGTGATGTAACCTTGCCTATCTACTTTTGCTATCGGCAAAATTCCTGGACTGATCGACACCAGACGGTTTTTCTGCACCTATTGCGTCATCTTGCTTCGTGAGATTAATTGGCTTCGAGGCATCAAGTGATTATTGACGCCTTGTAACACATAGCTGACAGCTTTGCCCTCATGCTTTTCCAAGATTCCGATTTAGATTGCTGACTCTTGGAGGGCGGAGCATGAAAAACCGTACGGTTTTGCTTTATATGACGTTCGTTTTTATGTCGAACTTCAGCACCATTTTGTATTTTCTGACGGTTTACCTTGAATTCGTCGGATTCTCGATGGTGGCGATTTCTAGCATGATGATTGCATATCAAGTGAGCAAGTTCATCCTTGAAGTTCCCACTGGCTATATTGCTGATAGGTTTGGACGAAAGGGGAGCGGCTTCGTTGGCATTGTGGGAATGCTTGGATACTACGCCGCCCTGCTTCTCGTCCGTTCTCCCCTGCTTTTAATCGGTGCGTTCGCTCTCAAGGGTTTTGCCGTTGCGTGTGTGAGCGGATCCATCGAAGCGATTTACATTGACAGCGTCTCTCAGGACCAGCTCGTAAGACTTAATGTCGTTGAGCGATTTGTTTTCTATGCCTCTTATGCCATCTCCGCTTGCGTGGGCGGTTTCATTTCGTCCGTCGGTGCATATCTCATTGGTCTTTCGGCAGATATCATCGCAATGGTGTTGACGTTGGTTGTCGTTGTCTGCATTCCTGAAATGCGAAGAGGGGGCACTGCGACGACACCTGAACATGGGATTAGCCCGAAGATGATCGGTACCGCTATTGCGGGTAATGGCATTCTTCGTTCAGCGTTCATCATGGACTGTTCTCAGGCATTTGCTTTTGTCGCCCTGGAAGACTTTTTCTCACTGCTGCTTGCGGGTCGCGGAATGAATGCCGTCGCTTCGGGTGTGACCATTGCGGTCCAGCTCCTTGCCTCGGCCTCCATGGGACTTATTGTGCCCTGTGCGATTGCTCATGTCGACAAGGGCCGCTTTGCGCGTATTTGCGGCATCGTGCGCCTTTTCCTGACAGCTTTGTTTTTGATTCCCCTTACTCCGGCTAATTTGCTGCCCGTGTTCTATGTGCTGCAGACGGTTGCGTACTCGTTATTTGCTCCAATTAAATACTCAATTTTTCAAAAGGCAGCCGATTCTTCGATGCGCTGTTCACTGATTTCGGTTCAAAGCCAGATGGTGGCGGTGGGTGCCGTTCTTTTCTATCTGCTCAACGCTGTGTTGAGTAGCGTTGCGGGCATTCGAGTCGTATTGCTTGTCGCGCTCGGGATTTCTTCCCTTGTGTATATCCCCGCGCTCTTTCGTCTTACACGCCAAAGGTCATGAGTATTTGGGCACCGATAACTTATATATCAACGCAATAAACCCGAGCGCGAGGGCGTTTGGGTTTATTATTGAAGCGTATGTAACCTGGCGGCGCCACACCGCCTGTTAGTAGGGAGACACATGAACGTTCTGGTCGTCAACGCAGGATCTTCGACCCTTAAGTATCAGGTCATCGATACCAAGTCCCACAAGGTGTCCGCAAAGGGCTCCTGCGAGCGCGTCTGCTTTACCGGCGGCACCTTCACCCACGCTGCCAACGGCTCCAAGAAGGTGACCGAGAACATCGAGTTCCCCGACCACAAGGTCGCCATCGAGGTCGTCCTGAAGGACCTCGAGGCCAACGGCGTCAAGATCGAGGGTATCGGCCACCGTATCGTTCAGGGCGGTTGGTACTTCGGTGATTCCTCCCTCGTCGACGAGGACGTCCTCGCCAAGATCCGCGAGGTTGCTCCGCTCGCCCCGCTGCACAATAACCCCGAGGCCAACGTTATCGAGTACTGCCTGGAGCAGTATCCCGACCTGCCCAACGTCACGGTCTATGACACCGCTTTCCACTTCAACATGCCCGAGGTCGCCAAGACTTACGCTCTGCCCAAGGATGTTTGCGACAAGCTGCACATCCGTAAGTACGGCGCCCACGGCACCAGCTACCGTTATATCTCCAAGAAGGTCGCTGAGATGACCAACGGCGAGGCCCGCAAGGTCGTCGTGTGCCATATCGGCTCCGGCGCTTCCCTGTGCGCCATCGAGGACGGCAAGTGCATGGACACCACCATGGGCTTGACCCCGCTCGACGGCGTCATGATGGGCACCCGCTGCGGTTCCATCGACCCGGCTACCGTGTGCTACCTGCAGCGCGAGGGCGGCTACACCTTCGACGAGGTCGACGAGATGATGAACAAGAAGTCCGGCCTTTTGGCTGTGACCGGCGGCAAGACCAACGACTGCCGCAACGTCGAGGAGCTCGCCGCTGCTGGTGACCCCGAGGCTCAGCTCGCCTTCGACATGTTTGTCTACAAGATTGCCGCCAAGGCTGCCGAGATGGCCACTTCTATGTGCGGTATGGACACCCTGGTCTTTACCGCCGGCATCGGCGAGCACGCTCCGGCTGTCCGCGCCGGCGTTGCCGACCGCTTGGCCTTTATGGGCGTCAAGATGGATCATGCCCGCAACGCCCTGCGTGGTGACGGCGCTTGGTGCCTGTCTGCCAAGGATTCCAAGGTCAAGATTTTCGTCATCCCCACGGACGAGGAGTTCATGATCGCTTCCGACGTCGAGCGCATCGTCAACGGCAAGTAATTCCAAGAGGGGAGGGGCTGGACGACCGAGCGCCGTTCAGCCCCTCTTTTGTGCTCGTTGGGCGATATGCCTGATAGCTATTTATCAAGTTGTGATAACTTCTTATTAACATGCGGCCGCCTTAAGGGGTCTGCGCCGACCGTATCGCACTGCAAAGGAGTCTCATGAACGTACTTGTTGTCAACGCCGGTAGCTCAAGCCTTAAATATCAGCTTTTGGATACCGATACCCGCGAGGTTTTCGCCAAGGGCAACTGCGAACGTATCGGTTCGGACATGGGCATCTTTGGCCACTCCGAGAACGGTGGCGCCAAGCAAACCGAGGAGGTCCCCTTCCCGGACCACCGTTCGGCTATCGCACGTGTGCTCGAGGAGCTCGAGAAGACCGACTTTACGATCGATGGCATTGGGCATCGTATTGTTCAGGGTGGCTGGTACTTTGACGATTCCGCGGTCGTCGACGATGAGGTCATGGCTAAGATCCTCGAGGTGGCACCGCTTGCCCCGCTGCACAACTACGGCGAGGCGGCGGCAATCGAGTATTGTCGCGAGAAGTATCCGGAGCTGCCCAACGTGGCCGTCTTCGACACCTCGTTCCACATGACTATGCCCGAGGTCGCCTACACCTACGCCCTGCCCAAGGACGTGTGTGACAAGTATCACGTGCGCAAGTACGGCGCCCACGGCACAAGCCACCGCTATGAGTGGATGATGGCCAAGGAGATCCTGGGTTCGCGCTGCCACCGTCTGCTTTCGTGTCATCTGGGCAACGGCGCTTCGCTCGCCGCCATTGAGGACGGTGTATGCCGCGATACCACGATGGGCCTCACGCCGCTCGACGGCCTGATGATGGGCACCCGTTGTGGTTCCATTGACCCGGCTACCGTGTGCTACCTGCAGCGCGAGGGCGGCTACAGCTACCAGGAAGTCGATGACATGATGAACAAGCAGTCTGGTCTGCTTGCCATCTCGGGCATCTCCAACGACGCCCGTGACATCCGTACGCGCGCCTCCGAGGGCGACGAGCGCTGCCTGCTCGCCTTCGATATGTTCGCCTACAAGGCCATGCAGCAGGCCGGCTCCATGATCGCTTCAATGGCGGGGGGGGGCACCCATTACCTTTACCCCCGGCCTTTCGTTC
>URNQ01000169.1 GCA_900549245.1 uncultured Collinsella sp. | reverse complement strand
CATCACGCCCCCCCCGCTTCCTGCGGGCCCCCCCCCGGGGGAGCCGTTCTTGATGACGATGTCGTCCTCATCGGTGAAGAGTGCGCTGACTTCCCCGCCATCTGAGCTTGCGCGGACCGTCACGGTTGCGCCATCGAGCGTGATGCCCTTGTAGACATAGATGCCATACCCAACGCCACTTGCGTTGAGGGAAGCGTTCGTGACCGTGAGGCTGTTTTTACCGTCGATGGCGGCGTCTTCCTCGGAGCTTGCCTTGACCTGGCTGCCACCCGAGATCTCGATATTGCCGTCGGCCCAAATCGCATTGTCCTCGATAGAGCTTGCCTCTACCTTGCCGCCGCCCTTTATGATGAGGTTCTCGTTAGCATCGATACCCTGATCCTCGGTGGCCTTGGCGGTGACGGTTCCGCTGTTGTCGATCGTGATGTTGCCGTCGGCCCTGATGCCATCCGAATCGCCCGTGGCGTTAACGTTTCCCGAGCCCTTGATAGTGACATCGCCCCCGGCATCGATGGCATCGTGCTCGGTGCTCGTGGCGTTGACAGTGCCAGCGCCGTCGATGTTGATGTTGCCGACGGAAGTGATGGCGTCACGAGAAGATGTCACGTTGAGCGTGCTGGACGCGTCGCCCTGAATATTAAGCTCGGCGTTCTCGTTCGCGCCATCCTTAACCTTGATGCCGCGGCCGTCGTCGTTAGTGACGGTGTTGTTGCCCTCGTAGCTCACGTTGAGCTTGCCCGCAGCCTGGATCGCACCGCCGTCGTAGCCGTTGAGCTTCATATCGTCGGCGCCGTCCCATGACCAGGTGCCGGCGGCGTCTCCCGTGGGGCCCGCGGCCGCTTCGTGGCGGACGCCGCCAACGTCCACCCACTCGGCTGCGAGCGAGATGCTCGGCATGAGCAGCGAGCTTACCGTAAGCGCGCATACGGCGCCTACAACGATGCGGCGCGTCACGCGGCGCCAGCTGCCGTGTGCGAGCAGCGTGCGACGGCGCACGTCGGGCTCGACAAAATGGGCTCCAGAGGTTTTGTCATTGCGCTTGGGGGTCGTGAACAAGGCGGCCATGGTTACTCCCATCCTCATAGGGCCTATGCGATTACGCCCAGCATATCTGCAGGATGTAGCCGGCGGTAGTGCCGTTTGGAGGGCAAAATGTCCAAAACTCGGGAAGCAATACATCGCGCGTCCGTGCGTTGCCTGGCTTTAAAAGCAAAGCGCGGAGCCGCTCGATGCGACTCCGCGCTTTCGTGGTTTGGTTTGTCGACCGTGCCGCTACGCTACAAAGAAGTAGACGAGGAAGGCAAGGGCTGCGATCCACATGAGCGGCTTGATCTTGGAAGCCTCGCCCTTAAAGAGCGCGACGATCACGTAGGCGATAAAGCCCAGGCCAATGCCGGCGGAGATGGAGTAGGTGAAGGGCACGCCGGCGACAATCATGAACGCCGGGAAACCCTGCGACACGTCGGACCAGTCGATTTCGGAGGCTTCGCTCATCATGAGGTAGCCGACGTAGACCAGAGCACCGCAGGTGGCGGCACTGGAAACGATGGTGACGATGGGGGAGAAGAACGCGGCGAGAATGAACAGCACGCCGGTGGTGACGGAGGTGAGGCCCGTGCGGCCACCGTCGGCAGCGCCAGAGGTGGACTCGACGAAGGTGGTGATGGAGGAGACGCCCATAAAGCCACCGGCAGCAGCGGCCACGGAGTCGACGACCAGGATGGGGCGGATGTCCTCGACATTGCCGTCCTCGGTCAAGAACTCGCCCTGCTTGGCGACGGCCATCGCGGTGCCCATGGTGTCGAAGAAGTCGCTCATGAGCAGCGAGAAGGCAACGACGAGCAGCATCGGGTTGGTCAGAACCTTCACGATGGCCATGTTGCCATCAGCGGTGCTGGCAAACGGGGCGCCAAAGGTCGAGAAGTCGAGCGGAGCGATGAGGCCCTCGGGCGCATGGGTGACGCCCAGCGGGATACCGGCGATAACGGCGACGATGATGCCGATGAGCAGCGAGCCCGGCACGTTGCGGGAAGCCAGGGCAACCGTCACGACGATGGAGATGATGCCGACGATAAAGGTGGGGGAGGCGATGTCGCCCAGGCCGACGAGCGTACCGGCGCCAGCGGTGATGATGCCGGCGTCGCACAGGCCGATCATGGCGATGAACAGGCCCAAGCCAACCGAGATGGCGTGGCGCAGGACCACAGGGATGGCGTCCATAATGGCCTCGCGCAGGCCGCACAGGACGAGCAGCAAGATGACGATACCCTCGAGGAAGATAACGCTCATGGCAACGTGCCAGTCGCCGCCGCACATGGTGGTGGCGATGCCCGCGATCATGGCGTTGATGCCCAGACCCGACGCGCAGGCGAGCGGGCGGTTTGCAAAGATGCCCATGCAGATGGTCATGATGCCGGCACCCAGGCAAGTAGCGCAGGCGAGCGCTCCCGCATCGATGCCAGCGCCCGAGAGCACTGCGGGGTTGACGGCGATGATGTAGGCCATCGCCAGGAATGTTGTCAGTCCAGCGCGAAGTTCGGTCCCGATTGTGGACTTGCGCTCACTGACGTGAAATAGTTCGTCCATGCATACCCTTTCCTTGTTCGGCCCCGAGTTTAGGCCGATTGACACGAACTCACTTACTATATCGCCTTTACAACCTTGCTGTTCCTCACATGTTGATGTTCGGCGCTTTGTAGCGGACGGACGGTATTTTCCGTATGAAAATGTGTGGGTACCGTATACTTAAGCAGTTACAACGACCCCTATGGAGGAACGTATGATTAAAGAGCTCTGCCACGACGAGGCTATTCTGTCCCAGCGTTGCGAGGTCGCGACCGTCGAGGACGAGTCGGTGGCACAGGACCTGATCGATACCATCAAGTCGCTCGATGATGCCGGCTGCCTTGCCGCCAACCAGATCGGCGTCACCAAGAAGGTCTGCGTCTACCTGGACGATGCCGGCGAGCCCCACGTGCTCTACAACCCCCGTCTGGTGTTTGGCCTGGGCGCCAGCAAGATGGAGGAGAGCTGCCTGACGCACGAGGAGGTCACCAAGTCTACGCGCTATATCAAGTGCAAGGTTGCTTATGACGTGATCGTCGACGGCAAGATGCGCGAGCGCAAGCAGGACTTTGTGGGCTTCGAGGCACAGATGATTCAACACATGATTGACCACTGTCTAGGAAAGTTGGTCTAAGGGGACCAAAGCACCGCACCTTGCCGCTCAATCGTCGCTCGCGTACCTTAAGTACGCTTCGCTCCTCTTTCGTGGCAATCTGCGGCACTTTGACCCCTTAGGCGACCTGCGGGGTTGAATTGGTTGAGTTTATCTTGCTTGTGTAAGTCCGGGCGTGACATTGTTGTCATGTCCGGGCTTTTTTGTTTAGCGCCTCTTTGTTTGGTGACAATGAACTTAGTAAGAACGTAAAGCTAGGAGGCGCTATGTGCACGAGCATTCGATTTACCGATAATTCTGGTCACATGTATCTGGGCCGCAACCTCGACTGGAGCTTTGACTACGGCCAACAGGTTCGCGTGATGCCGCGCGGGTTCCACATTCCGTATTCGTTTATCGACGATGCGTCGGCGGCACACGCGGTAATCGGCATGTGCATCGATTACAAGAACTACCCTATGTTCTTCGACTGCGGCAACGATGCGGGTCTCGCCGTGGCGGGGCTCAACTTTCCTGGCTATGCTGAGTATGCCGAGGGCCCAGTTGATGGAAAGACCAATATCGCGGCCTATGAGTTTCCCCTGTGGGTGGCAGCGACGTTCTCGACGGTCGATGAGGTCGAGGCCGCGCTGCGCGACACGGTGATTGTCGCCAAATCTGCCGGAGAGGGGCTGGGCGTGTCGCTACTCCATTGGATTATTGGCGACAGCCAGCGCAGCATCGTGGTCGAGATGATGGCTGACGGCCTGCATGTATACGACGATCCGGTCGACACCCTTGCCAACCAGCCGACCTTCCCGTGGCACATGGAAAACCTACGCACCTATATCACCGCCACAAGCGATTTTCCGCAGACGGCGACGTGGCGTGGCGCCGAGCTTAAGCCTTATGGAGCCGGTGCCGGCATGCGCGGCATTCCGGGTGACTGCTATTCGCCGAGCCGTTTTGTAAAGGCGGCGTACCTCAATGCCAATTACCCACAAAAGGAGAGCGAGACCGAAAACGTCGTCCGCATGTTCCGTTCACTCGAAGGCGTGGTGATGATTGAGGGGGCGTCCAGGATGGGCGACGGCAAGTTCGAGAAGACTATCTACACCGGATGCTTTAGCGCACGCACGGGCAATTATTACTACGCGATGTATGAGGATCCGTCGATTCGCTACGTGAGCCTGACGGATGCCGAGGGCGCGAGCCCCGATAGGCTTGTGGGGTCCGCGTCCCGGAAGTCGACA
>URNQ01000168.1 GCA_900549245.1 uncultured Collinsella sp. | reverse complement strand
CAAAGTAGCGCCCCCGCGGCGAGCCCGGGGCCTGCCCCTTCCACGACAACTGCCTCGAGGGCCTCATCGCCGGTCCCGGCGTCAAAAAGCGCTGGGGTGGCAAGAGCGCCGGAGAGATGGCCGATGACCCGGAGGCCATGGACCTGCTCGCCGGCTATCTGGCGCAGGCGCTCATGACCTACATCCTGTGCTACGCACCGCAAAAGATCGTCATCGGTGGCGGCGTGGCCGACCACACCCCCATCGTGCCGCTCGCGCGCAAGAAGTGCGCCGAGATGCTCAACGGCTACATCGTCACGCCCGAGATGGCCGACATTGATAGCTATATCGTCAACAACAGCCTCGAGGGCAAACAGGGCATTATGGGCTGCTTGGCCCTGGGCGCTCAGGCGCTTCAGTAGCAGACGCACCCACAGGGCGTGGCGCGCCCGGCAAATCCGACCTACGGAACGACGACACCACGCCTCATATAAGCCCTCAAATAAAAAAGGCCGCCTAGGACCAAACAATACGTCCTAGGCGGCTTTTTTGGCGCGCATCAGCGGCCGTAAGAGATATCGGAGCACAACGCCCGTTGCCGCACCACAGCAGTCGATCATCACATCGGTGATCATGCCGGCGCGTCCCGGCACAAAGAGCTGAATCGTCTCGTCGATCGAGGGAATCAGCAGCAGGAACACCGCCGTGGGCAGCAGCACGTCAAAGGAGCGCCGGCCCTCAAAATCAAAGGCGTGCGTTGCCAAGATACCGAGCACCATATACTCGGTAAAATGCGCGCACTTGCGAACAACAAAGTTGGTCACCCATGCATATGGAAGTCCCACGCCGTGCAGGAAACCGCGGATAGCTTCCATGACTGTTAGGCTCAGCGAGCCCGACCCCGAGCCGGGAACCAGCGAATTGCCCCAGATCAAGAGCGCCATCAGGCAGGTCACGACCGCCCATTTTCGATTGATCTTAACCATGCAGAAGTTATGCCTCCGCGCGGAGCGGCGCGAAGCTGGCGGTACCGCCCTCGATAACGCTCAGATAGGCACGGCCCGTACGCTTGGCGGTAGAGGACTGCAGGCGCTCGATCTCTTCCTCGAGGATCTGATTGACGCGCTCGTGACGACGATTTTCCATAATGCCGGCGGCAATAGCCTCGGCTCGCTCGATGCTCTCACGCGAGATGCGGGCAGTATCCTCGGGGAACACAGCGCTGTGACGGCCAACATAGGCGGGGGCAGCAGGCTGAGGGGCAGTGACGGGAGCGGGGGCTGCAACAGGAGCAGGCTCGTCAATCTCATCCAGAATCGCGGTGGCGGCGGCCCACATGTCCTCGTGGCCCGAGTAATCGGCCATGGGGACATCAACCTCGAGCGAGGCGTCCGGAAGGTCGCCGGTGTCGATGCGATCTTGGGCATCAATCGATGCGGTGATGGCTGCAGGCTCATCGAGGTCATCGAGATCGATGTCCGCGACACCGGAGATGATAGGCATGTTGGCGGGGTTTGGTTTGTACGGCGCAGCCTCAGCCGCCTGCTGCTGGGCAGGAGCGCCCCAAAGCGAGCTTTCGGCGGCACGGCGGGCGGCAACGGCCTCCTCGTCCGCGGTCATGGCTTCATCAACGTACGAATTATCGGCAGAAGCGTTCGCGTCCGCCGAGGTAGCGCTGTAGGCGTTATTGGCTGCCGCGTTGGCAACGAGTGCCACGAAAGCCGCCGTGCTGCCCGCAGGGGCGGCCTGGGAGCCCGACACGGCACGCGCCGCGGCGGCGATGTCGTCGCGATTGAAGGAGCCGGTCTGCCCGCCGTTGGTGAGCTCGTCGATGGCGACTTGATAGACGCCGCGCGAGCGCGCAGGGTCGCAGCTAACCGGCGAATCGTCGTCGAGCATGCTGTCGATCATGGACCAAGCCTCGGCCTCGTCCATGGCATCTGCGGCTCGAGCGATGGTAGGAACACCATCGTCGGCATGACGGCGCTGGAACGCACCGGTCAGGCCGGAAAGGAATGCCGAGGTAGACTGCTCCGACTGAGCCTGAGAAGCAGAAGCCGCAGCGTAAGGAGTAGCATCCTGCTGCTGAGCTGGAATCGAGGCGGTCTTGAACTCGCTTTGATGCTGATTGAGATTGGCGGCACCGCCCATGGCATCGGGCTGGAACAGACGCTCTTCACGCTGCGCACGGTACTCGGAGATACCCAGCGAGGCGGCATAGATACCCACGCCCGCCACCGCGCCCACGGCGAAGGGAACTGCACCCGCCACGACCGTCTCGTTCACCGACGAAAACGGCAGCGTCGCGGCATACATAACCACGGGAGCGGCAAGGCCGATCCCGCACGAAAGTCCGGCAAGGACTGCTCGTTGTGTTGCATCAGAAGAAGCCATGAGCTCTCCCCATCTTCCAGCACCCAAATCGCATCATTCAGTTGGCTGCGCGAGAGAAGATGAAGCGGGGCTATGCCCCAAAGCAACGGTATATGGTTCGTTTCATCTGCGTTTTCCGTCGCGAAGCTTAAAAGCTATTATGCGAAACCGCCCTGCCGATTGCAAGCGACGATGTCGGATTGAAACGGGAAACCTGCTGCTCGTCGGTCTTACGGTCAAAAATAAGCGCGGAGCGGCGCTATGGAAAAGGGCCGAGGCTCAAAGCCCCGACCCTTTATCGCATTGATGACTATCGCTGCGCGTGGATGACAACCTAGAACGTCTGCTCGTAGTCGCTGTGTTTTTTGGCCGAACGCACCAGGAACTCCTGGTTGGTGTTGGTGCCCTTAAGACCCTTGATAAACGATGCGGCCGCGCGCTCGGTGTTGTTCATGCCGGCAAGAATGCGACGCAGACCAAAGACAAACGGACGCATCTGCTCGTCGACCAACAGATCCTCGTTACGCGTACCGGAGGCAACGGGGTCGATAGCCGGGAAGATGCGGCGGTCGGCCAGGTCGCGGTCGAGCTTAAGCTCCATGTTGCCGGTGCCCTTGAACTCCTCAAAGATGACCTCGTCCATCTTGGAACCGGTGTCGATGAGGGCAGAGGCCAGGATGGTAAGCGAGCCACCGTTCTCGATATTGCGGGCTGCACCCAGGAAGCGCTTGGGCGGATATAGGGCCGCCGAATCGACGCCGCCCGAAAGGATGCGGCCCGAGGCGGGCGCCGCCAAGTTGTAGGCGCGGGCGAGGCGCGTGATGGAGTCGAGCACCACCACGACGTCGCCACCCAGCTCTACGATGCGCTTGGCGCGCTCGATGACGAGCTCTGCCACGCGGGTGTGGTTGTCGGCAGGCATATCGAAGGTCGACGCCACAACCTCACCCTTGATGGAACGCTGCATATCGGTGACCTCTTCGGGGCGCTCGTCGACGAGCAGGCAGATGAGGTGCACCTCGGGGTTGTTAATCGAGATAGACTGGCAGATCTTCTTGAGGATCGTGGTCTTGCCGGCCTTGGGCGGGGACACGATCAGGCCACGCTGGCCCTTGCCGATCGGTGACACGATGTCGATGGCGCGACCGGTAATAGAGTCCTTGCCGTGCTCCATGCGCAGCGGCTCGTTGGGATAGACCGGGGTGAGGTCGCCGAACTTGGGACGGTTGCGAATCTGCTCGGGGTCCAGACCGTTGACGGTCGTGATTTTGGCGAGGCCGGCGCGCTTGTCGCCGCCGCGCGAAGGACGCAGCGAGCCCTCGATGACGTCGCCCGTGCGCAGGCGCGCGGAGCGGATGAGGTAGGCGGGCACGAAGGCGTCGTCGTTGGACTTCATGTAGCCATGGGCGTGGATGATGCCGGAGCTGTCCGGGCGAATCTGCAGAATGCCCTTGATGTCGCGGAAGCCCTCGGCCTTCGCAGCGGTGACGTAGATTTCCTCGACGAGCTCGGCCTTCTTCTTGCCGGTCGTCTCGATCTCGAACTCCTTGGCCTTCTCGCGAAGTTCGGCGACCTTCATGGCAGCGAGCTCCTCGCGCGAAAGCGTGGGCTCGGTGGGAGCGGCATTACGCTCCTTGTTGCGTTGCTTGCGATCGCGCTGGCGGTTGCGACGGTCGTTGTTGCGCTCGTCCTTGCGCTCGTTGCGCTCCTCGTTGCGCTTGTGCTGGCGACGGTTGGGGCGAGCGCCGTCTTCGCTCTCGGCGGGGGCGGCACCATCGGTTGCGGTGGTGTCAACATTGGCCGCAGCGGCGTCATTGGCCTCGGCGCCAGAATCAACCTGCGCTTCGACATCAGCATGCTGCTCGGCGGCCTTGGCCTTAACGGACTTCTTGCGACCGCGCTTGGGCTTCTCGGATGCAGGCTGTTCGACGTCCTGGGGCTCGGCGGCATCAGTCGATACATCGGCGGTCGTCTCGGTGGAATCCTCGGACGCGCCCTTCTTGGCAGCCTTAGCCTTGGACGTGCGCTTAGCAGCAGTGCGACGCCTGCGACCGGGACGGACGTCGGCGGG
>URNQ01000167.1 GCA_900549245.1 uncultured Collinsella sp. | reverse complement strand
GCCGAGGCCGGTGGCGAGGACTACGAGGATGCCGGCGAGGAGTGGATCGTCTGGACTACTGCCAACGAGGTTATGGCTGTCTCCAAGGCGCTCGAGGAGCAGGGCGTCCAGGTCAAGGGCTCCGAGACCACCATGGTCCCGACTACCCCGACCGAGGTCTCCGGCGCCGACGCCAAGAAGGTTCAGCGCCTCATCGACCGTCTTGAGGAGCTCGACGACGTCCAGGACGTCTACAGCACCATGGACATGACCGACGAGGTCATCGCTGCCCTCGAGGAGGAGTAGCGCCAGCACGGATTGAGCCGTGCATATCTGGGCATAATGAAGCGAGCATGCAAGCCTCGTGGAATAGATGAGCCGGATCCGCGTGCGTAGAGCACCGGACCCGGCTCTTTTATAATGATGCGAACCGTTCTGCATTTCGAGAGCCGAGATTTGAAGGGAGCGCCGCGTGCGCGTACTCAAACGAGCCCTAGCGATCGTGTATCTTGCCGCCACCATCGTGGCACTGGGTACGCTTGTCTGCCAGTTTTGGGGGCCGTATACGTATCGCTTTATGCTGCTGATGCGCGACCCCATGCCGCGCATTGTCGTGACGGCGTGCGCCGGCGTCGTGGCGATCGGCGTGCTGGTAAGCTTTTTCCGCCTGATGTTCGCCCGTCGCGAGCCGTCCTGCGTGCATCCGGCGGGGGAGCGCAATATCGAGGTTACCCTTGCGGCGCTTTCTTCGTGCGCCAGGGCTGCTGCCGAGCGCGACGACCGCGTGATGGTTGAGCATGTCGAGGCTCGCGTCCAAGGCCCCGACGATTCGCACGTCCGATTTAAGGTCGAGGCTATCGCGCTTGACGATAAGGACGTTGCCGCTCTTGCCACCTCGATGCAGCAGCGCATCGAGAAGGCCTGCGACACCATGCTCGGCACGCCGGGTACGACCGTGCGTGTCCGTTTTTTGCCGTCCAAGACTACCGTCCAGACCGTGGAGGTTTCCGGTGAGTGATACCAATCAAGATAAGACCGCTCGTACGCCGCGTCTGACGATTGACCAGAGCGCTACGCCGGCGAGCGAACCTGTTGATTCCAAAGTAGAGGCAACCGAGTTACAAGACGCGGCAGCCGCGGATTTTGACGAGGCTATGGGTCTCATCAAGGGTACGGGCGCTGCCATCTGGAGCTATGCTGTGCGTCATCCCAACACCACGCTCGGTGCCGTCGCTGGCTTTATCCTCGCCGTTTTGGTGCTCACGTTGGGCCTGTGGGACACGCTCGTCATTGCATTCTTCGTGCTGATCGGCGCTGTGATCGGCCAAATTCGCGACGGCGAGAACGGGATCGTCAACTTCTTCGGCCGTCTGTTTAGCGGCCGCTAATATGTATTCGACTGTCGCATCCGCGGCAGGCATAAGGAGGAACCATGGCTTTTAATACGAAGGTCGATGTAGCCGATACCGAGTTCGAGGAGAACGAGGCGGTCGTCGCCGAAGCTGAGGATGTGACGCTCGAGGACGAGGCTCTCGTCGAGGCCGAGTCCGATGCGGATGAGGATGACGAGGAAACGGACGAGTCCGAAGACTCGCTGACCTATTCCAACGGTGTGATCGAGAAGATCGTCGCCATGGCCACCCGCGAGGTGCCGCACGTCCTGGGCATGAAGGGCAACCTCATGCACTTTGTGCAGGAGCAGTTTGGTGCCGAGAATCTGACCAAGGGCGTGACGGTCGAGGTCACCGATGACAATCGCGTGGTCGTCAACATCTCCGTCATCATCGAGTACGGCGCCTACGCGCCCGCAATCTTCGACGACGTTAAGACGCGCGTGACCGAGCGCCTTGCCGCGATGACCGGCCTTGAGGTGGCGGGCGTCAATCTGCGTATCGAGGACGTCATCACCCCCGAGGAGTATGAGCACCGCACCAGCCAGCACGAATAACCTTCCAAAAAGGGACAGGTTTGTTTTGGCAGGTTTTATCTGCGAAAACGTTAAACGGCCGACCGCGCAAGCAAAAGCGTGGCCGGCCGTTTCTGTACGCTCCCGATGTAGTCATACCGCTCGTCTAACTGGGGGTTGCAATCCCTACGTTCCGCGTTACTCTAATGGGCGCATTGTTTCCAAATTGTTAACGAGGAGTTGCCGTAATGGCCGACGAGCACGAAACAGAAAGCAAGGCATGGGCGATTGAGGCCGCTGCGGCAGAGGCGGCGTCGCGTGCTGCCGAGGAGGTGCATCGTCCTCCCGTGGTGCCGATGGAGCGCGTGGTCGATCGCGATGTTATCGAGCGGGGCGAGCGCGCTGGTCGCAAGCGCAGCCAGGAGCCGGGCTTTCCGCGCTTTTTTGCCGAGCTCAATTTGGGCCTGATCCTCACGGCCTTTGCCATCGTTGCGTTTAAAACCCCTAATCACTTTGCTTTTGGCGGCACCTCGGGCGTGTCGGTCATTCTGTCCACGCTGTTCCCGACCCTGCCCGTCGGCGTCTTTATGTGGATCATCAATGCGGTCCTGGTCGTTTTGGGCTTTATCTTTTTGGAGCGCAAGGCGATTCTGTGGAGCGTCTTCGCTTCGTTTGCGCTTTCGGCCTACGTCTCGCTGTTTGAGCTCTTCATTCCGACCGATGTCTCTCTGACGGGTGATATGTGGCTCGACCTGTGCTTTGCCGTGATTCTGCCGGCGCTCGGCAGCGCCATCGTCTTTGACATCGGCGCCTCGACGGGTGGCACGGACATTCTTGCCATGATTCTCAAACGCCGCACGACGCTCGAGATCGGCCGTGCGCTGCTGTTGGTCGATATCGGCATCGTGACCATCGCGGCCTTTTTGTATGGCCCGCGCGTCGGTCTGTACTGCGTGCTCGGCCTGTTTGCCAAGACGCTTGTGGTCGACAAGGCCATCGAGAGCATTCACCTGCGCAAAGTCTGCACGGTCATTTGTTCCGAGCCCCTTAAGGTCGAGGAGTTTATCGTCAAGCATCTCAACCGTACGGCGACTATCAGCCGCGGCTACGGTGCTTTCTCGGGCAAGTGCGTGACGGTGATTATGAGCGTGCTGAGTCGTCGCGAGGCCGTGCAGCTGCGTCGCTACGCGCGCGAGATCGATCCGGGTGCCTTTATCACGATTGTCGACAGCTCCGAGATCGTCGGCAAGGGTTTCCGCGGAACGAACTAACGCGGTCGAGCTCATCAAACAATCGAATAGCGCCCTGCGCGTTGCAAATACGTCATGTTGGAGCATTTGTCCCCACATTGGGTGATAATGATGCTAAAGACATCGTTAGCGATCCAGATGATTCGCTCATGATACGAAGGGATGATTTCGATGTTCTGTTCGCAGTGTGGTGCCCCCATGGGCGACAACGATAAGTTCTGTGGTGCGTGTGGTGCCCCCAATGCCGGTGCCGCAGCCTCTGCCCCTCAGGGTCAGCCCCAGCAGTTTGTTCCGCAACCGCCCGTGGCGAATGCGTCCAAGGGCTGTGTGGCTCAGGCGTTTGAGGACATGACCAAGACGCCGGGCGTGCTGCAGCGCGTGTGCCAGATCGCCTTTTTGCCGGCGCTCATCTGTGTCGTGTCAGTGCTCGTGCTGTTCATTCCCGTTATCGGCGGCATCGCGGCTGCCATCGGCTTTTTGGCTGCCTGTGTGGTAAGCGCATGCGGTTCTGGCTTTGGCATCGAATGGGGCCGCGACCTGTCGCTTAAGGTCGATGACGGCATGGATCGTCCGCTGATGCGCTCCACGTCGTTTGGTCTGGGCGTCTTTTCGGGTGTTATCTCGGGCGTGCTCAAGGTTATCGCTGCCATTCCCGTTATCGGTGTGGCGCTTTCGCTGGTGGAGAGCGTGGTAATTGGTGCCGCGGGTTCGTATTCATATTACGGCTCTTATGCGCTCGAGGCTGCGCTGTTTGGCTCGCTTGGCTTGCTTGTCCTGGCTATGATTGCCACGGCGGTCCTGGGGGTCTTCTTTAAAATGTTCGCCGACATCGCCGTGATGCACTTTGCGGTGACTGGTCGTGTGGAGAGTGCGTTTTCGCTCGACAAGGTCTGGGCGGCGTTTAAGCACAACAAGACCAAGCTGTTCTGCGCTTCGTTTCTTCCCGAGTTTTTGACGGGCCTGGTCGCCAACGTTGTCACCTGGATCCTGACGTTCGTCTTTGGCACCATTGCCTCTGTCGGTATGTATAGCTACTACTACCGTCCTACGGCTATTGAGGCGCTTGTTACCGGCGGTGGCATCACGCTCGTATTGTTCTTGGTGCTGACGGCGTTTGTCGCGGTATTCCTCACGGTCTTTGGCAACATGCTCAAGCATCGCGCCGTTGGCTATTGGGTTGCGCGCTACGCAAGCGAGTGGGCCGACGAGGACAAGGACGACGTCCTGACTTTTGTGCTGCCGTTTGAGAAGAAGTCTGCTCCGGCTGGTTTTAGCGCCGACGCAGCGCCCGTATCCGATTCCGCTGCGGCG
>URNQ01000166.1 GCA_900549245.1 uncultured Collinsella sp. | reverse complement strand
CCCAGGCCGTTTTGATAGGCGCGCTCTTCTTCGTACAGGCGGCCGAGCGTGGGGGCATCGACGTTCTCGGCAAAGACCGAGAACTTGCCGGCGCGCAGCTGCGGATCGATCATAAAGCGCACGAGGGGCTCGCCGACAAAGACATAGCGGCGCTTTTCGGCCTGCGCCTTCACAAACTCGCGGACCTCGCGCGAAAGCTCGGGGTAGAACGGGGCGAGCATGGGATCGTCGTCGGCGGCGATCAGGATGGTATAGCCGGCGCCGTGTTGACGCCGTTAATCACCAGAGTCTGATCCTCCATGTCGCGAGCGGCCTGCTTGGCAAGCTTCTTAAAGGAGAACGGGGCACGGGTGGCACCGAAGATGCCGGCCACGTGGTCCTCGAAGATGTTCAGGAAGTTCACGAAAGATCACTCTCCGTATAGGTTCTTTGGTATCCGAGCAAATATAGGCATATCCCAACGATTATAGAGGATAGGGTTCCCGCAACTGCCGCCTTGGCGGCGACCGCGGCTGCAAGGCTGGCAATTTCCATATGGGGTGCAGGACAGGAGGCCGCTGCGCAGCCGATGCCGGTGACGGCGATGGCGGCGATTGCGGCAAGGTTTGAGCCCTGGTCGGCACGCTTGGCATGGGCATTGAGCAGCGCAGATGACGCTGCGGCAGTTGTCGCGACCAGCACAAAGGCAGCCCAAAGGAGCGGGTCTTCCAGCGCTGCGGCAACGTTACCGAGCCCCAGCACGCCTCCGGCTGAAAGCGCGACCGTCGCCAGACGGGCAAAAAGCACGCCCATGCCCGTTGCCGCGGCGGCGCTTGCCGGGCCGAGCCAAAATGACGCGACGCCGGCGGCGACCCCAGCTGCCAGGAAGGTATTGCCAGTCAGACAGCCAAGCGCGAGTGCACAGGTGAGCGCGGCGCTCGCGGCAGCCTCGGTGCGACCCCAGGCGATCCACCAACCGGACATGGCAGCGGCAAAGATCACCGCGACGGGCAACATCGACAGGATGCCCTGCGCCTGCATGGTGGCGTTGGCCATGAGCACCAAAAAGCCCACAGCCGAGATGGCCGAGCCGATCTGGGGGGCCAGGCCAGCCGCCGCTCCGATCGCGATAGCCGCAATGACCAGGCCGGGAAGCGCCGCGACCCCGGCCGTTTGCATCAGCAAAAAGCTAAAGGTGCCGCACGTTAGCGCCGAGATAGCGTGCATGGTGTAGTCGCGCGCATGGCTCCAGCGCGTGCCCGCCCAGCCGAGCGCGGGGTCGACCTCGATGGCGTCGTCCTCGTAGTACGACGGCTCGATATCGTCGAGCTCCTGCTCGTCATCCGAAAGCTCGCCAACCATTTGCTCCAGACTGCGACGGCCCTCGCGCACGCTGCCCAGACCGGCAAGGAGTTGGTCGCAAAATGCCTCGATGCTGTTGGGGCGGTCCTGCGGCATGGGGGAGAGCGCGCTCATGAGCGCGGCCTCGGCTCCCGGGGGAAAGTGTGGTATCAGCTCGCTGGGATAGGTGGCGCCGCCGATGATGCGGTCGAGCGAGTCGGCGGGCGTGGCCGCCATAAAGGGAGCGCTGCCGCACAAGCCCTCATAGATAACGCAGGCAAGGGCAAAGACATCGGCGCGTTCGTCGACCGTGCCGGTCTCGATATCGAGCTGCTCGGGCGGCATGTAGCCGATGGTGCCGCCGCGCGAGCCGCCAAAGCCACCGGCGGACGACAGTCGCGCCATGCCAAAGTCGGTGAGCTTTACATTGCCCGAGTGGTCGATGAGCACGTTGGCGGGCTTAATGTCCAGGTGGAGTACGCCATTGCTATGGGCGAAGGTGAGCGCCTGGCCCAGGGCATCGGCAATGGCCGCGGCCTCGTCAAAGGTGAGTGAGTGGCCGTCCACGCGATGCAAAAACTCGGCCAGCGACATACCGTCGACATACTCCATGACCAGGTAGGCATAGGCGGTGTCATGCGTAAAGTCGATGACCTGCACGATATTGGGATGTTGAAGCATGGCGGCAGTGTGCGCCTCGCGCAGGACATCCATGATGTCGCTGGCGGGCATGCCGGCGCCGTTGATAAGGGGGATGCGCTTAATGGCGACGCGGCGGCGCAGGTGCGTGTCGCGGCAAATCTCGATGGAGCCAAAACCGCCGGTCGCAAGTGTCTCGAGCGGCTGGTACCGCTTGAGCAGCTCGCGAGAGCTGGTGCCCTCCAAAGGAACGTCCGGCGAGAACCGGGCGGTATGTTGCGAGAAAAGCGGCATGGCCAACCCTCGTGCGTTTAAAGTTCGTTTGCGAGTGGCGGGGGCGGAGCCGAGCCGTTCGCGGTGGCATAGATGCTGCTAGTGTAGCACGCTCGGGCGGATGGCGAGGATAACGGGATGTGAGGCTGCCTGTCTGGCTTGGCCTTAGTGCTTCTTCTTGTTCTTCTTCTGCTTACGCTGCTTGGGAGCGTCCTTTTTGGGCTGGTCGCCCTGTTTGGCTTCGGCAGCGGCCTTTTCGGCCTTCATCTTCTTGCGTTTGGTCTCGATGCGGAGTTTTTTGTTGATGCGCGCCTTAAGGAAGGGGCCAAACTGCTCGGCATCGCCGCGGACAAAGGTGTCCTTAGGGATCGTCACGCCCTGGTCGGCGAACATGGCCACAAAGATGCGCTCGCCGTCGAGTACGTGGTCGAGCTTCTCAAACGGGAAAAACTGCGACTTGCCGCTCTTGCCCCAGACCATCAGGCCGTCCTCGTTGGCGGCGACGCGGCGGTAGCGGCCGCCCATGGACTCGTCTGCCTCGACGGCTTCGATAAAGTCGCGGGCGAGCGTATGGTGCAGATTTTTGCTCCACCAGGCCAAAAAGGCGCCGAACACGATCAGCACGACGCCGAACTTGATCCAGCTGCCGCCGGCCACCAGCATGCCGATGCCGATGAGCGCGGCAATCGCGGCGGCGACGTACAGGGAGCCGCGGCGCCTGGGCGAGGCAACCAAGCGGGCGAAATCGGTGACGAGGTCGTTTTCGTACTGATACTCGTTGAGGTACAGGATGCCGTCATCGGCTGGGGCCCCCGCCCCCAGCGGGGCCCCAACGATATGCTGCCTGCGCCTCGAGCGCGACCTCGACCTGGTCGGCTGCTTCGGAGGGAACGAGGTTGCTCTCTGCGTCTGCCATGCTCTTTGGACTCCTATCGCGGCGGGCTCGCCGTACGGGTTATTATGAATGCAGTATGCCGTGCGACCGCATGGCCGCCGCGGCAACAAGACTCAGTATACCCGGGGGAGCACCCATGGAATCGTTGTACCGAAAGTATCGCCCGCTCACCTTCGACTCCGTGGTGGGCCAGCAGCATATCGTCTCGACGCTCGAGCACGCCATCACCGAGGGGCGCCTGTCCCACGCCTACCTGTTTTGCGGACCGCGCGGCACGGGCAAGACCACCATGGCGCGCATCCTTGCCAAGGCGCTGCTGTGCCGCAATGCCGGGGCGGCGCGCGCCGAGGGTGCAAGCGGCTGCATGCCCGACGGTACTTGCGAGGAGTGCGAGCTCATTGCCGAGGGCAACCACCCGGATGTCTACGAGCTCGATGCCGCAAGCCGTACGGGCGTGGACAACGTGCGCGAGGAAATCATCAACTCCGTCAACTTTGCCCCGGTGCGCGGCAAGTACAAGATCTATATCATCGACGAGGTCCACATGCTCACGACGGCGGCGTTCAACGCGCTGCTCAAGACGCTTGAGGAGCCGCCGGCACACGTGATCTTTGTGCTGTGCACCACCGACCCGCAAAAGATTCTGGAGACCATCCTCTCGCGCTGCCAGCGTTTCGATTTCCATCGCATCGGCAACGAGGATATTGAGCATCGCCTGGCATACGTATGCGAGCAGGAGGGCTTCGATTACGACGACGAGGCGCTCGCCATCGTGGCGCGCCATGCCAAGGGCGGCATGCGCGACGCGCTCTCCACGCTGGAGCAGCTGAGCGTTTTTGGCAACGGAGCCGTGCATGCGGACGATGCCCGCTCGCTTTTAGGCGAGGTTTCGGACCAGATTCTGGGCGAGTTTTCCCGCGCCATTGCCGATCGCGATGTTGCCGAGCTCTATGGACTGATCCGTGCGCAGGTCGAGGAAGGAAACGACCTGCTGGAGCTGACGCGCGACCTGGTAGCGCATGTGCGTGACGTGTACGTTGCCTGCGTTGCCGGTGCCCGTGCCGAGCTGTTCGAGGGCGGCTCCGAGCAGGCCGAGGCGCTTGCTGCCGAGGCCGCTGCCTTTGGCGAGCATCCTGCCGACCGCCTGGCTCGCGTGCTGACGGTGCTCGACGATGCCGCACTGGAGATGAGGGGCGCGAGCGACGTGCGCCTGGTGCTCGAGATTGCCTGTACGCGTCTGGCACGTCCCGAGGCTGATTTAACGATTGAGGCATTGGCCGAGCGCGTGGCGCGTCTGGAGGCCATGGTTGCCAACGGCGCCGTGCCGGCGAGCGTGGCTGCTGCTCAGGCCACCGCGCCTGCAG
>URNQ01000165.1 GCA_900549245.1 uncultured Collinsella sp. | reverse complement strand
ACAAGGTCAAAGGCGGCACCATGATCCTCCTGGTCGACAAGATCGAAAAAAGCTTCGGCGCGCGCGTCCTCTTTAGCGGCGCGTCCTTCCAGATCAACCCCGGCGAACGTTTTGCGCTCGTGGGACCCAACGGCGCCGGCAAAACCACCATGCTCAAGATCATCATGGGCATCGACAGTCCCGACTCCGGCCAAGTCCAGTACGCAAAGGACTGCCAGGTGGGCTACCTAGAGCAGGAAACCAACCTGGAGCACAAGGACACCACCATCCTCGCCGAGGTCATGGCCGCCGCCAAGGAAATCCGCCGCATGGGCGAGCGTGCCAACGAGCTGCAGGCCCAGATCACCGAACTCTCCGAGCAGGGCAAGGACGTCGACGCCCTCCTCAACGAGTACGGCCAGGTCCAGGACCGCTTTGAGCATCTGGGCGGTTACGAGCTCGAGAGCAACGCCCGCAAGATCCTGTCCGGCCTGGGCTTTAAGGTCACTGACTTTGAGCGCCCATGCTCCGAGTTCTCGGGCGGCTGGCAGATGCGCATCGCGCTCGCCAAGCTCTTCCTGCGCCATCCCGACCTGCTGCTTCTGGACGAGCCCACTAACCACCTGGACCTCGAAAGCGTCCAGTGGCTGCGCGGCTTTATCGCCAACTACGACGGCGCCGTCCTCATCGTCAGCCACGACCGCGCCTTTATGGACGCCTGCGTCGACCACGTCGCCGCGCTCGAAAACCGTCGCGTGACCACTTACACCGGCAACTACAGCAGCTACCTCAAGCAGCGCGAGGACAACCTTGAGCAGATGCGCGCCAAGCGCGCCGCCCAGGAGCGCGACATCGCCCACATGCAGGTCTTCGTCGACAAGTTCCGCTACAAGCCCACCAAGGCAGCCCAGGCCCAGGAGCGCATCCGCAAGATCGAGCAGATCAAAAAGGAGCTTGTCATCCTACCCGAGGGCCACAAGCACATCGACTTTAAGTTCCCTGACCCGCCGCGCTCCGGCGACATGGTCGTGGGCCTGGAGGGCGTCTCCAAGTCCTACGGCAACAAGCACATCTACAGCGACATCGACCTCAAGCTCTACCGCGGCGAGCACGTGGCGCTCGTCGGCCCCAACGGCGCTGGCAAGTCCACGCTCATGAAGATCCTCGCCGGCCTGGAGCCGCCCACCACCGGCGCCCGGGACCTGGGCACCAACGTGGGCGTGGCCTACTACGCCCAGCACGCACTCGAGGGCATGACCGAGTCCAATACCGTCCTGCAAGAGATCGACACCGTCACGCCCAAGTGGACCGTGCCGCAGCAGCGCAGCCTGCTGGGCGCCTTCCTGTTTAGCGACAACGACTCCATCGAGAAGCAGGTACGCGTCCTCTCCGGCGGAGAAAAGGCACGTCTGGCACTCGCCAAGATGCTCGTGGCCCCCGAAGCGCTCCTGTGCCTGGACGAGCCCACCAACCACCTAGACATCGACTCGGTGGACATGCTCGAGAACGCCCTGCAAAACTTCCCCGGCACCATCGTGCTGATCAGCCACGACGAACACCTGGTGCGCGCCGTGGCCAACCGCGTGATCGACATCCGCGATGGCAAGGTCACGGTCTATGACGGCGACTACGACTACTACCTCTACAAGCGCGAGGACCTCGCAGCCCGTGCCGCCGCCGAGACGGCAGGGGAGAGTGCGCCGGCCACGGCCAAGTCCACCAAAGCCAGCGCCGCCCAGGCCGACACCCCCGCAGCTGCCCCCAAACCCGCCGAGGGCAAAAAGACCAAGGAGCAAAAGCGCGCCGAGGCCCAAGCCCGCGCAGCGCTCAATAAAAAGCTCAAGGGCGTGCGCAACCAGCTCAAGAAGATCGAGACGGAGCTCGACAAAAAGCGTGCCCGCTATGACGAGCTTATGGAATTGATGGCGAGCGAAGAGCTTTATGCCGATCAAGACAAGTTCAACGCCGCGCTGGGGGAATATAACGGCCTTAAGCAAGAGCTACCCAAGCTCGAGGACGAATGGCTGGAGCTTTCCACCCAGATCGAAGAGGAGACCGCGCGTGAACTCTCGTAAGGCCGCTGCCGTGGCGATGAGCATCATCGCCATCGCCTGTCGCATCTGCGGCATTTTTATGAGCGCGATGACCGTGCTGCTGTGTTTTAGCGGCCTCACCGCCAAGCTGCAGATCGTGGGCTTTGTCGTCGAGCTTTCGCGCGCCCTGCCGAGCGCCATCGCCGGCTACGGCGTCATCACGTCGCCCTTTGGCGGTGTGTTCCACTTGGATTACGCCATCGTCGCCGTGATCCTGTTTGTGATCGACTACCTGCTCACGCGCGCCTCGCGCCGCGTCCGCTAGGGGAGCGCCATGTCCAGCAGCTACCTTATGAACCTGCTCGCCAGCGCCTTCGCCGTCATCGTGGGCATCGTGATCCACGAGAGCGCACACGCCGCCGCGGCCTGGGCACTCGGCGATAAGACGGCCCGTTCGCGCGGACGCGTCTCGCTCAACCCGCTCAACCACATCGATCCGTTTGGCACCATTCTCCTGCCGCTGCTTATGCTTGTCGCCGGCGGCCCGGTGTTCGCCTTCGCCAAGCCCGTGCCCGTCTACCTTAACAACCTCAAGCACCCCAAGCGTGACGAGGTCCTGGTGAGCGCAGCCGGCCCCGCATCGAACATCGCGCTCGTGTGCCTCGCTGCCGCCCTCATGCACGCGGCATATGGCAGCCTCTATACCGGCATCTCCTTTGCCCTGGCGTCACAGATCATGAACTTCGGCGCCACGTTTATCGTGGTTAACCTGTCACTCGCGTTCTTCAACCTCATCCCGATCCCGCCGCTCGATGGCTCGTCGATCATCGTGCCCTTCCTTAAAGGCAAGGCGCTCAACAACTATTACCACCTGCAGCAATACGCTATGCCCATCCTCATCCTAGTTCTGTACCTGCTGCCCATGTGGACCGGCATCGACGTGATCGGCCGCTATTTCGACGTTACCGTGTATCCGCTTGCTGAGCAGCTGCTCAACTTCGCAATCGCCGGCATCTAAGGTAAACTTACAGGTCGACCGTGCAAAACGGTCGCAACATGCACCCAAACCGCGCCGCGAAGGCGCCGTCAAAGGAGGTCGAAGATGTCGTATCGCGTGTCGACGCAGGTCTACAGCGGGCCGTTCGACCTGTTGCTGCAGCTGGTAACCCGCCTAAAAGTAGATATCGGCGCCATCTCCATCAGCGAGGTGGCCGAGCAGTACCTTGCCGAGGCCGAGCGCATCAAGGCGCTAGACCTGGACGTGGCGAGCGACTTTTTGCTGGTCGCGGCAACCCTTTTGGACATCAAGGCCGCCTCTTTGGTGCCGCAGGAGGCCCCGCGCAAAGCCGATGACGACGATGATGAGTTCGACGAAGACCTCGAGGAGCTCAGCACGCTCGACGGCGACGCCTTGCGCGAGGTCCTGATCCAGCGCCTGATCGCCTACAAGCAGTTTAAAGGCGCGGCTGCGGCCCTCGGTGCCCGCATGCAGGCCGAAAGCCGCATGCACCCGCGTGTGGCCGGCCCCGACCCCGAGTTTTTGGGGCTCATGCCCGACTATCTGGCTGGCATCACCCTGCGCGGTCTGGCCGTCATCTGTGCCGACCTGGACGGCAAGCGACAGACCTTCTTGCTGGAGGCTGAGCACGTGGCGCCGCATCGCGTGCCGCTCGACCTGACCGTGGCCTCAGTCGACCGCTTTACCATGGCGCACCAAACCTGCACCTTCCGCGAGCTGCTGGACGGCGACGCCACGACCGAGCAGCTCGTCGTCACCTTCCTGGCCATGCTGGAGCTCGCCAAGCGCGGCTCGCTCACGCTGAGCCAGGACGAGATCTTTGGAACCATCTGCATCAACCGAGTCGAGGGCGCCGAGGCATACGTGCCCGGCGAGGGCCCCGAGCTCACCGAATAGGAGCGGCAACCATGTCAACCCTTTCCACGCTGGAGGCAAACAGCCTCAAAGGCGCCCTCGAGGCGCTGCTGCTGGTGTCGAGCGACCCGGTGAGTGCGCCCGCGCTGGCCGGCGCACTGGATATCGCCCCGGGCGAGTGCGCATCGCTGCTCGCCGAGCTCAAAGTTGAGTACGAGGAGGCCAACCGCGGCTTTCAGCTGCGCGAGGTCGCCGGCGGCTGGCGCCTGTTCACGCATCCCGCCTACCACGACGTGGTCGAGGCCTACGTGCTGAGCTGGGACACGCAAAAGCTGTCGCAGGCGGCGCTCGAAACCCTGGCCGTCATCGCATACCACCAGCCTGTGACGCGCGAGGTGGTCAAGGGCATCCGCGGCGTCAACTCCGACGGCGTCATCGCGTCGCTCGTGGACAAGGGCCTGGTGCGCGAGCTCGGCCGCGATCCCCAGCGCGGTCAGGCCATCATTTACGGCACGACCAACGCCTTCTTGGAAAAGTTCGGTCTGCGCTCCACCCGCGACCTGCCCGACCTGGAGCAGTTTGCCCCCGACGAGCAATCGCGTCAGTTTATCCGCGAGC
>URNQ01000164.1 GCA_900549245.1 uncultured Collinsella sp. | reverse complement strand
GCCCTCGCCGCCGCCGAGGAAGCCGCCGTCATCCTATTTGTGGTCGACGGCCGCACCGGCGTCACCGAGGAGGACGAGTCGGTCGCTCGCATGCTCAAGCGCTGCGACAAGCCGGTCTTTCTGCTGGTAAACAAGCTCGACAACCCCGATCGCGAGAACGACAGCATCTGGGAGTTCTATTCGCTCGGCATCGGTGAGCCCACGCCGCTCTCGGCCCTGCATGGTCATGGCACGGGCGACCTGCTCGACGATATCGTGGCCCTGTTGCCCGAGGAGGAGGACGAGATCGCCGACGAGTTCCCCGATGCGCTGAACGTGGCCATCATCGGCCGCCCCAACGCCGGTAAGTCCTCGCTGTTCAACCGCATCCTGGGCGCCGACCGCTCTATCGTGTCCAACATTGCCGGCACGACGCGCGACGCCATCGACACTGTCGTGGAGCGCAACGGCAAGCACTACCGCATGGTCGACACCGCGGGCATTCGCAAGAAGAGCACCGTGTACGAGAACATCGAGTACTACTCCATGGTTCGCGGCCTGCGCGCCATCGACCGCGCCGACGTGGCGCTGCTCGTCGTCGATGCCTCCGTGGGCGTCACCGAGCAGGACCAGAAGGTCATGGGCTTGGCCATCGAGCGCGGCTGCGCCATCGTGGTGCTGCTCAACAAGTGGGACCTGCTCGACGACGACCGCAAGCGCGAAGCCTGCATGGAGACCGTCGACCGCCGTCTGGGCGTTATGGCTCCCTGGGCCCAGTCCCTGCGCATCTCTGCCCTGACCGGCCGCAGCGTCGAGAAGATCTGGGCAATGGTAGACGCCGCCGAAAAGACACGCTCACAAAAGATCAGCACATCGCGCCTCAACACGTTCCTCACCGACCTGCGCGAGTTTGGCCACACCGTGGTAGACGGCAAGCGTCGCCTGCGCATGCACTACGTGACCCAGACGGGAGTCAACCCGCCGACGTTCACGTTCTTCGTCAACCACAGCGACCTGGTGAACGACACCTACCAGCGCTACGTGGAGAACCGCATGCGCTCGACCTTCGACTTTGCCGGCACGCCCATTCGACTCTTCTTTAGGAAGAAGGAGCAAAAGGATGCATAATCCGATTCTTCTGACCGCTATCTGCGCCGTGGTCTCGTTCTTTATCGGGGCGATTCCGTTTGGTCTGATCTTGGGCCGCGTGTTCAACCACACCGACATTCGCAAGGCGGGCTCCGGCAACATCGGCACCACCAACGCACTGCGCGTGGCCGGCCCAAAGGTGGCCGCGCTCACGCTGCTGCTCGACTGTCTTAAGGGCGCCATCTGCGTCCTTATCGCGCGCCCGCTCATCGCGAGCGTGGGCTATGGCTTCCCCGTGAGCATTATGGCCCCCGGCGCCACCGGCGACTGGATGCTCGGCGTCATCTGCCTGGCTGCCGTGTGGGGCCACATCTTCTCGCCCTACCTCAACTTCCATGGCGGCAAGGGTATCGCAGTTGGCCTGGGCGTCATCCTCGCTTGGTACTGGCCTATTGGCCTGTCGCTGCTGGGCATGTTTATCGTGGCCGTCGCCATCACCAAGTACGTGTCGGTGGGCTCGCTCGCCGCTGCCATCGGTCTTCCTATCGCTGCTTGCGCGGTCTTTCCGTACAGCAGCCTGGGCCTCAAGTTCAGCATGGCGATGATCGGCATCACCGTAGTGTGGGCCCATCGCGTGAATATCCAAAAGCTCATGACGGGTAAGGAGTCCAAGCTCTCGTTTACCAAGCGCGTCACCGAGCCCGACGATAAGTAGGAGAGAGCCATGAATGTTGCGCTGATTGGCTCCGGCTCCTGGGGAACCGCCGTCGCCGGCCTTGCCGCCGCGCGAGCCGAGCGCGTGACCATGTGGGCCCACAGCGAGCAGACGGCCGCCGGCATTAACGGCGAGCACCGTAATCCTCGCTATCTGGTGGACTACGTGCTGCCGGAAAACGTTGTCGCCACGACGAACCTAGCCCAGGCGCTCGACGGCGCCGAGGCCATCATCTTTGCTGTTCCTTCGACGCACCTGCGCGACGTTTGCCATCAGGCGGCGCCGCTCATCGCCGACGAGACGCCGGTGCTCTGCCTCACCAAGGGCATTGAGCCCGAGTCCGGCCTGCTCATGAGCGAGGTCATCGCCAGCGAGATCGGCAACGAGCGTCGTGTGGCGGCCCTCTCGGGCCCCAACCATGCCGAGGAAATCTGCCGCGGCGGGCTTTCTGCCGCCGTCATCGCCAGCGAAGACCCGCAGATAGGGGAGACCTTTAAGGAGCTGCTGCTTTCCACGGCCTTCCGCATCTACCTATCGCAGGACATGACTGGCGTCGAGGTTTGCGGCGCCATGAAGAACGTTATCGCCATCGTATGCGGCATCTCCGCGGGCTCGGGCGCGGGCGACAACACACTTGCCCTCATCATGACGCGCGGCTTGGCCGAGATCAGCCGTCTGGTGCACGCCCGCGGCGGTCAAGCTATGACCTGCATGGGACTTGCCGGCATGGGCGACCTCATTGCCACCTGCACCTCGGAGCATTCGCGCAACCGTACCTTTGGCTACGAGTTTGCCCACGGCGTGTCGCTCGACGAGTACCAGACGCGCACGCATATGGTGGTGGAAGGCGCCGTCGCCGCCCGCAGCGTCAGCGAACTTGCCCGTTCACTGGGTGTAGACATTCCGCTCACCTTTGCCGTGGAGCAAACGCTCTACAACGGTGTTACTTTGGATAGGGCGCTCGAGATTCTTACCGACCGCGTACCCTCCCAAGAGTTCTACGGACTCACCGACTAGCGCAGAAAGGCTTCTACCATGGGTTCCATCAAAATCGCTCCGTCCGTCCTCTCGGCCGATATGGCCAACCTCAAGGGCGAGCTCGACAAGATCGCCGGTGCCGACTACGTGCACTTCGACGTTATGGACGGTCACTTTACCGGCAACCTCACCTTTGGCGTTGACATCCTCAAGGCCGTCAAGCGCTCCACCGACGTGCCGGTCGACGCGCACCTGATGGTATCGAACCCCGATGAGACGGTCGATTGGTACGCCGACGCCGGTGCCGACATGATCACCGTGCACTATGAGGCCTCCACGCACCTGCACCGCACGCTCACGCATCTTCAGCAGCGCGGCGTCAAGGCCGGTGTGGTGCTCAACCCCGCCACCCCCGTGTGCGTGCTCGAGAGCATCATCGACGTCGTCGATATGGTGCTGCTCATGAGCGTGAACCCCGGCTTTGGCGGCCAGAGCTTTATCCCGGGCACCATCGCCAAGCTCCACGAGCTCAAAGCCATGTGCGAGCGCCACGGCGTGTCGCCCATGATCGAGGTCGACGGCGGCATCTCTTCCAAAAACATCGCCGAGGTCGTCAAGGCCGGTGCCGATGTCCTGGTGGCCGGCTCCGCCGTATTTAAGTCCGAAGATCCCGCTGCCGAGGTTGCGCTGTTGCAGAAGCTGGGCAACGAGGCCGCACAGGAGGCATAAACCCTTATGACCGCAGGTCAAAACCGCATACCCGTTAATCTTGACTATGCCGCCTCGACGCCCATGCGCGCCGAGGCGCTCCTTGCGCAGCGCGAGTACGACGACAGCGAGCTTGCCGGCGTCAACCCCAACTCGCTGCATTCGCTCGGCCGCAAGGCCGCTGCACGCCTGGAAGTGGCACGTCGCGAGATTGCCCGCAGCTTTGGCGCGCGCGTCCGCCCGTCCGAGATTGTTCTGACCAACGGCGGCACCGAAGCCAACCAGCTGGCGCTGCTCGGTCTTGCCGAGGGCACTCGTCAGCGCGATCGCAAGCGCGATCGCGTAATCGTTTCGGCCATCGAGCACGATTCGATTCTGGACAACCTGCCGCTGCTGCGTGCCGCTGGCTTTACCGTCGACCTGGTGCAGCCCTGCCGTGCGGGCTACATTGAGCCTGCCGCGCTTATCGAGCTGCTAGGCGACGACGTGGCGCTCGTGAGCATCATGGTTGCCAACAACGAGACTGGCGTGGTGCAGCCCATCCGTGAGCTTGCCGCGGCCGCGCATACCGTGGGCGCCCTGTTCCACACCGATGCCATCCAGGGCTATCTGCATATTCCGCTCGATGCCGCCGAGCTGGGCGTCGATGCTATGTCCGTCGCCGCCCACAAGATTGGCGGTCCTGTGGCATCCGGCGCGCTCTACGTTAAGACCCGCACCCCGCTGCGCCCGCGCATCTTTGGCGGAGGACAGGAAGCCGGACGACGTGCCGGCACGCAGGACCTGCGCACGCAGCTGGCCTTTGCCGCTGCCGCCTCGTCTCTGGCGCCCCATGTGGCTCAGGAGCGGGCGACGCTGCAAGCCCTTTCCGACAAGCTCTACGCCACGCTAACGGCCCACCCGCGCATTCACGCCACCATGGGCGACTACGCACAGGCCGATCGTCTGCCGGGCATGGTTTCGATCTACATTGACGGCATGGACTCCGAGGAGCTCATCGTCAAACTCGACGCCGCCGGCTTTGAGGTATCGGCAGGCTCGG
>URNQ01000163.1 GCA_900549245.1 uncultured Collinsella sp. | reverse complement strand
GGCCCCGCCATTAGTTTACTTTTAGGCACACTCCATAGGACGCAAGAAGCCCTCGCCGCACTCCGCATTGGGCGCGAAGCGCACTTTAATCCCTTCAGCCCAATCCCTGAAGACCGAGGACGAAGGGACCCGATGGGTTTCCCTCTGAATGCATTCCGCAGCACGAAGCCCCCTTATCCGCAGCTCCGAAGGAGCAGGATAAGGGGGCTTCAAGTGCGAGGACGCATTCAGAGAGAAACCCATCGGGTCCCGGTGAGAGCCACAGGGCTATCGATTACCCCGTGTTCTGCAAACCTGCCGAGACGCCGGTCACAGTCGAAAGAATCAGGCTCATGTACTCGGCCTTCTTCTCCTCGGCCATCTCGTCCTGGTTCATACGCACCTCGCGAAGGGCGCGGACCTGGGCGATGGACAGGGCGTCGACATAGGGGTTACGGACGCGGACGGCGCAGCCGAGCACGCGGCGGCGCTGCAGCGGCCACTCGTCACCGACGATGGCAAGGACCCACTTACGCGTGAGCTGCATCTCGGTGAAGACCTTCTCGGACAAATCCTGGCGATCGCCCAGGTGCAGATACATCTTGGCGATGCGCTGATCGGTCTTGGCGATCGACATCTCGATGTTGTCGATAAAGGTGCGGAAGAACGGCCACTCCTGGTAGGCAGCCTTGAGCTGGTCAAGGTCGCCCAGCTGCTCGCAGGCGGTGCCCAGGCCATACCAAGCGGCCAGGTTAATGCGTGCCTGGCTCCAGCTGAAGATCCACGGAATGGTACGCAGGTCGTCGAGCGACTTGGCGCCCAGGCCGCGCTTAGCGGGACGGGAGCCGATCGGCAGCAGACCGACTTCGGTCAGCGGCGTCACGGTCGAGAACCACGGTGTAAAGTCCTCGGTGTTCAGCAGGTCCAGATAGCGCTCGTGGCTTGCGGCGTTGAGCTTCTCGGCCATATCCCAGAACTTCTGCGTGGTCTCTGTGTTGGTCTTCTCGACACTCGGGGCCGACTGCAAAAGCGTTGCGGCGGCAACGGACTCAACATGGCGCTGAGCCAGCGTGCGGTTGCCGTAACGGGCAAAGATGACCTCGCCCTGCTCGGTGAGCTTAAAGAAGCAGTTGACCGAACCCTTGGGCTGCGCCAGCACGGCCTTGTTGGCCGGGCCGCCGCCACGGCCAACGGCACCGCCGCGACCGTGCATGAGCACCAGGTCGATATCGTTCTTCTCGGCCCACTTGGCAATGCGCTCCTGCGCGGAATGCAGCGCGAGCATGGCCGTGGTAGGACCGGCGTCCTTGGAGGAGTCGGAATAGCCCAGCATAACCTCCATGCGGCGGTTGGTCTGGGCAAGACGCTTCTGCACCACGGGCAGCGTAAGCATCTGGTCGAGCACGTCGACGCAGTCCTCGAGGTCCTCGAGCTGCTCGAATAGCGGGATCACGTCGAGCTCGGGGACATCTTCCTCGTGTGCGAAGGACAGGTGGGCCAGCTCGAAGACGTCAGCCACATGCTGGGCGCTCTTGGTAAACGAGATGATGTAGCGGTGCGCCATCTTCTTGCCGTAGCGCTTTTGGATGGAGCCGATAGCACGGAAGGTATCGATGACTTCGCGCGTCATGGGCTGCAGGTCGCCATGGATACCGTTCTCGTGGATATCCTTGAGGGCGCGGGCATGCACCACGGAGTGCTGACGGAACTCCATCTCGACCATATGGAAGCCGAAGGACTCGACTTGCCAGATGATGGTCTGGACCGGGCCGTAGGCGGCACGGACGGCACCGCAGGCGGCCAGCGAACGCTGGACGACGCGCAGGTCATCCAGGAACTCGTCGGCGCTGTGGTACATGGTGTCGGTGATACGGCGCACGGTGGCGTTCAGACGGTCGGCCATGACGAGCATGACGGCGCGATGCGGCTCGTGCTCGGAGATCAGCTCGGCGCGGGCCGTGTACCGAGGGCTCATCTCGACCTGATGGTTCCACAGGTTAATGAGCTCGGCCGACGGCTTGCTGTAGGTGGCCTCGAGCGTGAGGTTGCGGCCGATGTGGCGGCACTTGTCCTCGAGCTTGAGCACCATGTGCGTAAAGTACTTGGCGGCGACCTCACGGCTCACCTTGGCGGTGACGTTCGGGTTACCGTCGCGGTCGGAACCGATCCAGCTGCCGGGATGGAAGAACGCCGGGCACAGCGGCGGCACAGTACCGGCCTTGTCGCCCAGCACCCAATCGTCAAAACGACGATAGATAACGGGGATAACGTCGAACAGCGTGTTATCGAAGATGTCGATGATGGTATCGGCTTCCTCGACCGGCGTGGGCTTCTTGAGCGCGATGGGGCTCGTACGCACCAGGGCGTCGATCTCCTGCAGCATATGGCGCTCGTTCTCCACCAGGTCGGAGCCGCCCAGACGCGGACGCTCCTCCAGCAGGTTGGAGATACGGCGGATCTTGCCCTCGACGGCCTTACGACGGGCCTCGGTGGGATGTGCGGTAAAGACAGGGTGGAACTCGAGCTTGTCGAGCAGCTCGTTGGCACCCTCGACACCCAGCTCATTCACCAGCTGGTGATAGGCAACGGTAAGCTCGTTGGCAGGATCGACCTCGGTATCGGTCGACGCACCGGCCTCGCGCTCGCGCAGCTGCGCCACACGGTAGTTCTCCTCCGACAGGTTTGCCAGATGGAAAAAGCTCGTAAAGGCGCGGACAATGACCTGCTGCTTATCGAGCGGCAGGCTGTCGATCAGATCGACGACTTCACGAAATGCCACGGCAGTGGGCTCGTCGGCGGTGGGCACGCCCTGCTCGTCGACGGCTTCGTCGGCAGCGCAGGTACCGGGGTTGCCGGCATTGACCACAATCTCGGCTGTCAAAATCTTGTCGAACAGGTCCGCGATCTCGGGATCATACTCGCTAAGCACACGGCGCTCCAGGCGCAAGAACAGCGCCAGATTGTCGCGCAGCTCCTCGGGGATCTCGATCTCGGCGAGACGCTCCCTGGACTCGGCATTCGAGCCGATTCGGTTAACGAGGCGGTTGACCACGGCAGCGACGCGCGCCGCGGCTTCGGGTACAGACTGGTTGCTTAGGTTCTCAGCCACGTTTCCTCCCATTCCTCCTTCTATGCACGTAACATGCGGTATTCATTATAGGCGCTTGAGAAATACTTTCGACACTGATTGCGCTTTACCACACAAAAGTATTTTCTGCATTGCAAAGGTTTTTGCCCTAAATGGTCGTATTTCTCGGTGGGCGGCATACGTAAACGGGGGCATTCCGCATAAAAGCGAAACACCCCCGTAACAATCGCTCTCCATGAGCAGGGCACGTTAGCAGGCCCGAAGCTCAAAAAGATGCGCTACAGGCGCTCGCGAACCGCCTCGACGACGTTGTCCAGATCGGCGAGCACCTCGTCATGGCTCTGCATGTCGCGCACTTTGACCTTGCCGGCGGCAAGCTCGTCGCCACCCAGGACCAAGATGAGCTTGGCGCCTACCTTATCGGCTTGCTTAAACTGGGCCTTGAGCGAACGACCCTGATAGTCGGCCTCGGTCACGATACCTGCGGCGCGAAGCTGCTGCGTAATGGCAAAGACGTTCTGACGCAGCTCCTTGCCGGCGTTGGCGACATAGACGCACGGGGCCTCATCGGCACCCAAATCGCTGCCAAAGGCCTGCAGGGCCAGCAGGGCGCGCTCAAAACCGACAGCAAAGCCGACGCCCGCCGTGGGCTTGCCACCCTCGAGCTCGACCAGGCCATCGTAGCGGCCGCCGCCGCCGATGGAGCCGACGCCGGCGCCAGGGGCCTCGACCTCAAAGACAGTACGGGTGTAGTAGTCCAGGCCGCGCACCAAGGTGGGATCCTCGACATACTCGATACCGGCGGCATCCAGATAGCGCTTGACCTGCTCGTAGTGCTCGCGGCACTCATCGCACAGGTTGTCACCCATCAGCGGAGCCTCGGCCATGATCTCGCGGCAGTGGTCGTTCTTGCAGTCGAAGGCACGCAGCGGGTTGAGCTCGGCGCGCTCGCGGCACTCATCGCACATCTCGTCGGCGTGATCGAGGATGAACTGCTTAACCTGCTCGCGATAAGCCGGACGGCACTGGGCGTCACCCATCGAGTTGATGAGCAGACGGAGCTTGGAAAGATCGAAGCCCAAGCGCTTGTAGAACTCCATGAGCATGATGATGCACTCGGCGTCGGCAGCCGGATCGGGAGCGCCGAGCCACTCGATGCCCACCTGGTGGAACTGGCGCAGGCGTCCCTTCTGGGGGCGCTCGCCACGGAACATGGCCTCGGCGTAATAGGCCTTAAACGGCGTGGAGCCCTGGGGCACCAGGTTGTTCTCCACGACGGCGCGCACCACACCGGCCGTGCCCTCGGGACGAAGGGCCAGGCGCTGCTTGGGCTTAAGCTTGGTGTCGGTGCCCTCGGTAAAGACGCGCTCCAGGTTGGCACCGCTAAACACGCGGAACATCTCCTTGCGCACGACGTCGGTCGACTGGCCGATACCGTGGACAAACACGTCAACCTG
>URNQ01000162.1 GCA_900549245.1 uncultured Collinsella sp. | reverse complement strand
TGTCGGCGGTTCTTTGCCCCCCCCATCGCCGATGGCTACAAGCGCCTCATGGCCCCCTCGCTGGAGCGCGAGGCCCGCGCCAAACTCACCGTTCGTGCCCAGACCGAGGCCATCAACGTCTTTGCCAAGAATCTCGAGGGCTTGCTCTCGGCGCGCCCCGTGCGCGGCGCCCGCGTGCTCGCGCTCGATCCGGGCTACCGCACCGGCTGCAAGGTCGCCGTCATGGACGAGACCGGCAAGCTACTCGACCACGGCGTGGTCTATCCCACCAAGCCGCGCCATGACGTCGCCGGCACCAAGCGCGAGCTCGCCCGCCTCGTCAAGAAGGACGGCGTCAACACCATCGTCGTCGGCAACGGCACCGCCAGCCGCGAGACCGAGGAAGTCGTCTCGGAGTTCATTGCCGAGCAGGCGCCCGGGCTGCGATACACCATCGTCAACGAAGCCGGCGCGTCGGTGTCCTCCGCCTCCGAGCTCGCCAGTCAGGAATACCCCGACCTGGACGTCACCGTGCGCGGCGCCATGAGCCTGGGCCGCCGTCTGCAAGACCCGCTGGCAGAGCTCGTCAAGATTCCGCCCCAGTCCATCGGCGTTGGCCAGTACCAGCACGACCTTGACCAGGCCGAGCTTTCGCGCACCCTGGGCCACGTGGTGGAAGACGTCGTCAACCGTGTGGGCGTCGACGTCAACACCGCGAGCGCAAGCCTGCTGGGCTACGTGTCGGGCATTACGCCGAGCGTAGCCAAAAACATCGTGGCCTACCGCGAGGAAAACGGCGCCTTTACCGATCGCCGCCAGCTCAAGAAGGTCCCCAAGCTGGGACCCAAGGCGTACCTCAACGCCGCAGGTTTCCTGCGCATCAGCGGCGGCAAGAACCCGCTCGACGCGACAAGCGTCCACCCCGAAAGCTACGAGGTGGCCACGGCCGTCCTGGAGCGCGCCGGCGTTGCGGCAAGCGAGCTCAGCCGCGGCGGCGTGCCCGATATCGAGCGTCGCCTGGGCAGCATCTCGGCGCTGGCAAGCGACCTGGACTGCGGCACCCTAACGCTCATCGACATCGTCAACGAGCTCAAGAAGCCCGGCCGCGACCCGCGCGACGACGCGCCCGAGGTGGTCTTTAGCCGCTCGGCGCTTTCCA
This sequence comes from uncultured Collinsella sp., assembly GCA_900549245.1. Classification (GTDB taxonomy): domain Bacteria; phylum Actinomycetota; class Coriobacteriia; order Coriobacteriales; family Coriobacteriaceae; genus Collinsella. The sequence goes on along the minus strand of URNQ01000162.1, from coordinate 3,391 downwards.
TCGACGATCTGGAGCCCGGCATGGAACTCAAGGGCACGGTGCGCAACGTTGTGGATTTTGGCGCGTTCGTCGACGTGGGCGTGCACCAGGACGGCCTCGTACACATCTCCAAGCTCGCCAACCGCTTCGTCAAGCACCCGAGCGACGTGGTGCGCGTCGGTGACACGGTCAAGGTGTGGGTCGAAAAGGTCGATCGCGACCGCAAGAAAATCTCCCTCACCATGGTGCAGGGGAAGTAAACCGCCAAAGCAAGGGTCCCCCCTCTCGCGACGTGCAAAATCGCGAGTATTCTGCAAACTCCACCGTTCCGGATGCCCCTCAGAGACGAAAAAGCAAGAAACAGCCCCCGTTTTAGCGTCATCAGAGCCAAAACGGGGGCTGTTCCATGCTTCACCCAGCTGGTAAAAGCCTTTACCTTGCTGAATACTCTCAATTTTGCACGGCGCAGGCGGGGGTACCTTTGTCCACGGCAGGATATGGAAGCCTATCACCAACCTACCGGCAAGTTCGTGTCGGCAGCCCCGGCCTTTCCTTTGCCTAGCGCGACCCTCGCGAAGCGCGTGAGCGATAGGGAAAGGAAAGGCCGGGGCGAACAACCCGCGATGTAGCCAGCGTTCGCGTTACGGCAGGATATGGAAACCGAGCGAGGCGATATCCTTGGCAAAACCGCGCACGGTATCGAGCGAGACCTCGTACGGGTCACGGCCGATGTTCTTACGCTTGGCCAGGATGCTGTTGGGCACCGTGATGATCTGGCAACCGCATCCTTCCGCCTGGTAAATATTGATAAGCTCACGCGTGGATGCCCACAGGACCTCGCAGTTGGGCTTGGCGGCGGCCTTCTTGACCGACTCCGTCATAAACGGAATGGGGTCGACGCCGGTATCGGCGATGCGGCCGGCAAAGAGCGAGATGATGGACGGTGTCTCGGCATCAACGGCCTCGACCATCTCGTCGACCTGCGTAGGCGTAAAGATGGTGGTGACGTTGACCTTGATGCCATCGGCCGAAAGCTTGCGCACCAGCTCGGCGGTGGACTCGCCCTTGGTAGTCACGCACGGAATCTTGACGTAGACGTTCTCGGCCCAGGTAGCGATCTTGCGGGCCTCGACCTCCATGGTCTCGACGTCGTCGGCAAAGACCTCAAACGAGACGGACACATCGGTGATGTGGGCTAGGACCTCCTTGGCAAACGCGCGGTAATCCGTCACGCCGCCCTTCTTCATAAGGGACGGGTTGGTCGTGAAACCCTGAACGTTGCCGTTCTCGTACATGTCGAGCATGCCCTCGAGGTTTGCACCGTCAGCGAACACCTTGATTGCCATCTGCCTGATTCCTTTCGCTTGCACACGGCCGGTAAACTGCTAAACACTTTACCTACGTTTATCAAGGCGTGAACTGCGGTTTTTTATCTTCTCGGCGAACGGTATAAACACCTCAGTATTTGGATTGATAAATCGATTGAGCATGCAAAAGCAAAGAGTCGCAGTTTGAGCAAACGTCAGAAGGCGAGATTCATTAGATGAGGCCAAAATGGCGCATCGCTGTGACGGTGCCATCGTGTGCGACATCGTCGGTCACGTAGTCGGCGACTGCCTTGACCTCGGGCATGGCGTTGCCCATGGCTACAGCCGTCTCGACGGCGGCGAGCATACCCAGATCGTTGCCGGAATCGCCAAAGCCAAAGGTGCGCGCGTTGCCGGTGCGACCCAGGTATTCCAGCGCTCGCGCCACGCCCACGCCCTTGTCGATGCCCTTGGGGCTCAGCTCGCGATTCTGACCACCGGTGTTGCACAGCTCAAACTCGCGCTCGATAAAGCCGTCATCGTTGGCTACGCGAGCCAGGTCGTACGCGTTAATGCACACCTTGCCTACGCGCAAGCGGCCATCGATGCGCATCTGATCGGTGCCATGCACCACGCCGGCGCCTAGCAGAAATGACTGTTCGACACCAACTGGCTCAAGTGAATAGGTGGCACCGTTCGTCTCGAACAATGCCTCGCCGCCCGCCACAGTAATGCGACGCGCGAGCTCCTCAACAATGTCCTCGTCAATGCAGTCCTCGTGTGCCACGCGGCCCTCGACCTCGAGCGTGGCCCCCGCCATGGCAACGATACCCGCCGGGTTCAGCGCGCGCAGGCCATCGGCAATCAGCCACAAGGGGCGACCCGTGCAGATAAATGCCTGGTGACCCGCATTGCGCAGGCGACCAAATGCATCGACAACGGCCTTCGACGGATGGATTGCATTGAAGTCCTTATCGGTCATATCGTCGGGATCGAACGACGTCAGCGTGCCGTCCACGTCAAAAAAGAGCACAGCGGGTTCGGGACACGCATCAATCATATGGGTTCCTTTCGAGGATAAGGGCAAACGAAGCATCCATCATATAATGGAGCGACGCAACCAGAGAGGTCACCCATGGAATTTTACGCAAGCTGCCCCGAGGGCTTTGAGTCCGCACTCGCCGATGAGCTTAAACGCCTCGGGCTTTCGCATGTCCGCCGCCTGAAGGGCCGCGCTACATTTGAGGGCGAGCTCGAAGAAGGCTACCGCGCCTGCCTGTGGTCGCGCCTGGCCAGCCGCGTGTTTGTGGTGCTCGGGCGCTTTGGGGCACAGGATGCCGATGAGTTGTACGACAGCGTTTACGACATCGCCTGGGAGAACATCGTCCGCCCCGGCGCCACCATCGCCATTACCGCCCGCGGCGTGACCGAGCAGCTGCGCAACACGCGCTTCTCGGCCCTGCGTGCCAAAGACGCGCTGTGCGACCGCCTGGCCGAGACCACGGGACGTCGCGCCGATGTCGATGCCGCCGACCCCGATGTTCACCTACTGCTTTCGCTGCGCCAGCGCCGCGCGAGCATAAGCCTAGACCTTTCGGGCGACCCGCTGTTCAAACGCCTGCCGCCCGCTGCGACTCGTGCCGGCGAGGGCGCACACGTGTTGCGCCCCGACTACGCCGCCCTGGTGCTGGCGCAGGTCGGCTGGACCGCACTATGCGAGCGCGAGCTGACGGCCGACGATTACGAGAACGAAGCCCTTCCCACACTGATCGATGCCTCGTGCGCCGGCGGCGGCCTGCTGCTGGAGGCCGTGAACATTCTGACCGACCGCGCCCCGGGCGTCGCACGCGAGCGCTGGGGCTTTGAGGGCTGGCAGCTGCACGATGCCGCCCTGTGGGAGCAGCTGCTTGCCGAGGCGCGCGGGCGCGAGGCGGCAGCGCGCGAGCGCCAGGCGCGCATCGTGGCCGTGGATGTTGACCCCGCCGCCCGCAAGACCGCTGAGCGCATGGTTAAATGTGCCGGCTACAAGCGCTTTGTCGATTTTTGCGCCGCCAAGTCCGCCACCGTACTGGACCACGCGGGCGCTGTCGCCGGCGCCGCCGTGG
>URNQ01000161.1 GCA_900549245.1 uncultured Collinsella sp. | reverse complement strand
CGAGCGGCGGCACGTGCATCGTGGATGCCCTTGATCGCGGCATGGCGTGCCGTGCGGGCATCGTGCATGGCGTCGCGGGCCTCGGCGGCCGTGGCCTTGGCAGAGCGCAGTTTGGCTGCCAGGTCGGGATTGGTCTCGGCGACCGCGGCAATCGTGGGGCCGTCGAGCTCTTCTTGTGTGGGCTCGGCCAAAAAGTCGATGGCATATTGGGCGGCCACCATGGAGCCCTTGGCCAGTACCGACTCGTCAATCTTGTAGAAGCAAGAATGTTGGGCGTACGTGGCGCCAATCTGGGGGTTGCGCGTGCCAACAAAGGCGAGCACGCCCGGTACGCGGCGCAGGTACTCTGAAAAATCCTCACCCGAGAGTGTGCCGCGATAATGGCCTTGGCCGGTGGGGCCCAGGCATTTGATTACTGCCTGGCGGCAGCGCTCGCTCGAGGCGGCATCGTTTTCGACCTTGTAATTGGCGATGGTGTAGTCGGTGAGCTCTGCCTCGGCGCCCAAGGCGGCCGCGGTATGCTCCACGATGCGGCGCATGAGCTCCGGCATTTCCTCGTGGGTCGAATCTCCGTAGGTGCGCACCGTGCCGGCGAGGTAGGCCGTGCCGGCGATAACGTTGCGCGCGGTGCCGCCGTGCAGCTCGCCGACGGTAATGACGGCCGGCTCGTAGGGACTGATCTCGCGCGAAACGATGGTCTGCAGAGCGTTGACGATCTCGGCGGCAACCATAACGGCGTCGTGACCGCGCTGGGGCATGGCGCCGTGGCACGAGGTGCCGCGGACGTCGATGCGGAACCAGTCGGTATTGGCCATGCGCGGTCCGGGCTCGCAGCTCACGGTGCCGGCGTCGACCTCACTCCAGATGTGCGCGGCGTAGGCGCCATCGACGCCGTCGAGCACGCCCGTGCCGATCATGAGCTTGGCGCCCTGGCCGTTTTCCTCGCTGGGCTGGAAGACGATGCGGACTTCGCCGTGGATGTCGTCGGTCATATGGCGCAGGATTTGCAGCGTGCCGAGCATCATGGCGATGTGGCAGTCGTGGCCGCAGGCGTGCATGCAGCCCTCGTTGACGCTGGCAAACTCCTCGCCGGTCTGCTCGGTGACGGGCAGGGCGTCGATGTCGGCGCGCAGCAGGATGCGGCGGCGTGGTGTGCCGTCCTCGCGATAGGCGTCGGGCGCGGTGCCGCGAAGGGTCGCCACCAGGCCCGTCTTGAGGGGACGCTCGTAGGGGATATTCATGGCGTCGAGCTGGTTGGCGATGTCGGAGGTCGTGCGCTCCTCGGCAAGGCTCAGCTCCGGGTGCTTATGGAAGTGCCGGCGCTGCTTGATGATATAGGGTTCAAACTCGGTAGCGATATCTTGGATGGCTGCGGTGACGTCGTCAGCCGCTCGCACTTCGGTCGCCGCCATAATCTGCTGTGCCTTGGTCTTCGTCATGGTCGATTTGCTCCTTGCTGGGTTGATCGCAAAATCGTACAGGCTCTGTCCAGTATGCCACCTGCCGCTAGGGCTGGTAAAGTTGCCGTTTGCCGCTTGGGGTTTTGTTACAAGGGCGGGGGAGTACACTCGGGGGTGTTGAATTTCCTGCCAGAGATGGGGATGCCCATGCAACATATCGATCGGATTATCCGCTCCAAGAACGTCTTTACCGCGCAAGACGGCATCGATACCGCCCGCGAGCTGGCGATTGCCATCGCAGGCGACCGTATCGTCGCAGTCGGTGCGCCCGATGACGTGATTGCCGCCGCGCCTGCCGCCACGCCGGTTATCGACTACGGCGAGCAGTTTGTCTGCCCAGGTTTCCATGACGCTCATCTGCACTTCTTCCATACCTCGGTCGGCTCCTCGCCGTACATGCTCATGGATATGGGCACGTCCGAGGCGGCGCTGGTGCAACACGCGCTCGAGTTTTCCCAGGACCTGCCCGACGACGCTTGGGTTGTGACTCAGGGCTGGCGCGACTACCGTTGGGACCCGCCCGAGCATCCTGCCAAGGCGTCGCTCGATGCGGCATTCCCCGATCGCCCCTGCGTTATGTATTCGGGCGACGGCCATACGCTGTGGCTCAACAGCCGCGCACTCGAGGCGCTCGGCGTCACGCGCGACAGCGAGCCGCCAGCGGGCGGTGGCTACGACAAGGACGCAAGCGGCGAGCTCACGGGCATTGCTCACGAGGCGGCTGCCATGCAGCTGCTACCGCGCTGCCTTGAGTGGCTGGGGGAGGATCGCATTGCAAGCGCTTACGCCGATCAAATGAGGCGTATGGCCGAGCAGGGCATTACCTCGATTTGCGACATGTCGCTCATGCCCATGCCGGGCTGCGATTTTATCCGCGACGACGTCTACGACAAACTGCAGGCCTCCGGCAAGCTGGGCATCCGCGCCCATCTGTTTCCCACGCTGCTGGATGACCAGTCGCGCTTGGAAGAACTCCAGACCCGCTACGCGAACAACGCGCTGCTCTCGGCGCCAGGCTTTAAACAGTTCTTCGACGGCGTGTCGAGCGAGCATACCGCATACCTCACTGAGCCCTATACCAACCCGCGCTTCCCGGGCGACCAGGGCCGCCTGACGGTCCCTGTCGAGCGTATGCGCAAGTTGGTTTTGGCGGCAGCCGAGCGTGACCATACCGTGCGCATCCACGTTATCGGCGACGGTGCCATCCATGCCGCACTCGGTATCTTTGAGGAGGCGGCAGAGCTCTACGGCTTGCCCCAGCACGGTCATAACACGCTCGAGCATCTGGAGAACCTCTTGCCCGAGGATATCGATCGCCTGCGCAAGCTCAACGTGGTCGCCTCGAGCCAGCCCTGCCACATCACGCTCGATCCGGGTGGCCCAGAGCGCGACCTGGGCCTGGAACGCAGCCGCATCATGTGGCCGTTCGCAACTTATCAGCAGCGCGGTATCCGTCAAGCTTTCGGTACCGACAGCCCCATCACGGCCGTTACCAGCATGAACGTGCTCTACACGGCTATCACGCGCCAAGATCCCCGCAGCCACTGGCCCGAGGGCGGCTGGCTGCCGAGCGAGCGTATCGACGCGGCAACGGCCCTGCGCAGCTACACGCTTGGCAGCGCGTACGCAGCGGGCGACGAGCAAAACCTCGGCAGCCTGGAACCCGGCAAATACGCCGACCTGGTAGTCCTGGACCGAAACCTGCTCACCGTTGACCCCCAAGAGCTCCAGGCCACCAAGGTTCAGGCCACCTACCTGGCGGGCAACTTAATCTACGAGCGCTAATATTCATGCCGTACCGTTAAACGCGGCTCGGGCAGCCTATTTTGGGATGGCGCTCGAGCCGCGTTTGTTTGCCGATGGGGGTTCGTTAGGAGCGTCCCCTCTCTGCTGGATTTGGGCGCAGGGTGGAAGCGCTGCTGCTCCGCGCGCTCAATTGGGACATCAGCGATGCTTTCTCTTAGCGTTTTGCATACTTCCAGTTGCAGATTGCAAAAAAAGTTGAGATGTTCTTTCCGGTCCTGATGTACCCCCGCCTGGGCCGTGCAAAAAATGGAGTATTCAGCACCGTGAGCTCTGCCGGTGCCGCTGCAGTCGGGTGGCATTGCGGAGATCGACGTCATTTTGGGGTCCGGTGCGGCGCGAGGCACGCTTTTTTGTCCTGACGGGGTTTGCCCGTCGACCCAAATCGCCGGTCAAAGGCGTTCTTGGGACCAATATGGTGTGTCCGGCGCGTATGCAGCCGTCCTGGCCTGCTGAAAACTCCCAAAAATGCACGCTGCTCCCCAGGGGACCCGTGCGAGCGGCGAAAACCATGCCCAAGTCGCTGCCCGCATCGCCATTTTGCTGCACTGACTTTTCTGAATACCGGGCCCGAGATTGGTCAACCCTAGGCTCCCGGAGCTGCGTTGGGGTCGGTTTCGTTGGCGGCCGCCTGCTTATGGGTGGCAAAGACCGAGCCTTCGTGGTCGAAGAGCTTACGATATTGCATGCGGTCCAGGCGATCGCGCGCATTAGCGGTCTTGGCGGGAACGTTTTTGGCCTCGGCTGTATACCAAACGCCGTGCGCATCCTGCGCCCCCACCACGTTTATCGCCGGCATGTGCGCTCGGTTTTGCAAGCGTGCGCGTTGGTAGGCGGTGAGCGGGGCACCGATGGCATTGAGTGCGAGTGCACCGACGTTATTGATGCTTGTGTTGAGTTCCCCACTCGTTTGTGCGTTGCCGGCGACATCGTAGTTCGCCCAGACCACATAGCGTGTCTGCCAGATGCGCTCGGTATGGGTGGCATCGTCCTCATCGGTAAAGTAGAGGTCGTTGTAGCGGTCGGTGAAGAACGGCTGGTGGTCGCCGTACATCACCACGACGACGGGGCGGTCGAGATCACGCAGCTTTTCCAGGAAGGCGGCGAAGGCGGCATCGGACGCTTCCATGAGCGAGCAGTATTCATTGGTCCAGGTGATAACTTTGTCGGACACACCTTCGACGGCAAGGTGCAGTTGCTGGTCGGTGGGCACCAAGCCCGTGTCATAGGCGGAGTGGTTTTGCATCGTCACGTCGTGGATGAAGATCGGCTGGGGGCTCTGCGTTTGGGCCCCCCCGGCCCTGTAACCGGACA
>URNQ01000160.1 GCA_900549245.1 uncultured Collinsella sp. | reverse complement strand
TCGACACCGCCGAGTTCGCGATCCCCGGCCTTGACGACGAGTTCCGCGTCATCGTCTCCCCGTGGATCCTCTCCTCGCTGATCACCGATCGCCTTGCCGCTTACTACGAGACGGTCACCAAGCACAACCTCAACTACCGTCGCTACTATCACCAGTTCGACTACTAAGAGCAAATAACGTTTGTGTAATCGGGCCTCGCTCCTATATGGAACGGGGCCTCGTTTGGGTTGGAGAGTAATTATGAGCTATCCCCAGCTTGCCGTCATGAATATCAGCCATCGTTATTTTGACCTTGAGGAGTTCTTTTCTTCGGCGTCGGCTTCGGGCTACACGTGTTGCGAGCTTTGGACCGGGGCGATGCATCTGTATGTCGATTGCCATGGATACGATTCGCTCGAACGGGTACGGGAGCTGTCGCAGCGGTATGGGGTTCGGATTGTGGGGCTTTGTCCCGAACAGAACAACCCCAAGCCGTGGAATATCGCGGCGCGCGGGAATGAAGCGCGTACCCGCACGCTCGCGTACTTTAAGAACGTTGTGGATATCGCGGCGGAACTTGGAGCCGAGCAGGTCATGGTCTCGAGCGGCTGGGCATTTTTGAACGAGCCGATCGAGGACGCGTGGGGTCGCAGCGCCTCGATGCTGCGTGCGATTGCCGAGCATGCGGGAGAGCGCGGCGTGCGACTGGTGCTCGAGGCCCTACAGCCGGTTGAGTCGATGATCGTGAACTCGGCGGCCGACACGAAGCGCATGATCGAGGCAGTTGATCATCCGGCACTTAAGGCGTGTCTGGATTTGGGCGCTATGGCGGTGGCAGGGGATACCATCGACGATTATTTCGATCTGCTTGGCGATGATGTCGCCCACGTGCATTTTGTCGATGTTGCGGCAGATGGCACGACGCATCTTGCCTGGGGTGACGGCGACCGCGATATGCGCGCCGACCTGGATAGGCTGGTGGCGCGCGGCTATCGCGGAGTTGTTTCGGCCGAGACCTATGACTGGCGCTATTTTGCCGACCCCGCAGCTGCCGATGCGCAGGTAATGGCAGAGTATCGTCGTGCGATTGGCGTCTAGGTGGGGTTGGGTTGCGACAATCCGCTCCTATGTTTCCAAATGAATACGGTGTGAGCCGAGGAGGACGATTCTCCCCGCAAACACTCTAGTATGCTAAAGTACCCAGAAGACCGGCGAAGCTATGCCGGTCTTCTGCTCTATATGAAACACAGCATGAGGAGGCTCACCAGATGACGGCCACACCGTGGGGATTCCGGGACATATTGCCCGAGGAGGCTCAGGCGCGCGAGGAGATCGCGCTGACGGTGAAGGGCTGCTTTAGGGAGCATCATTACCTGCCGGTCGAGACGCCGCTACTCGAGGACAAGGGTTCGCTCGAGGAGGGCGGCCGCATTGCGGACACGCCGTTTAAGCTCTTTGACGATGATGGCCGCCTGCTGGTGGTTCGTCCCGACAACACATTGCCGATCGTGCGTCTGGTTTCGACCCGCATGCGCGCGGCCGACCTGCCCCTACGCCTTCGCTACGAGGCACCGGTGGTTCGCGAGTGCCAGCGCAATGCCGGTGGCTCGCGCCAGTTTACACAGCTGGGCTTTGAGCTTATCGGTGCGGGCGATACCGCGGGCGATATCGAGATCGTCTCGCTCGTGGCCGAGGCGGTGCGCAAGCTCGCGCTGCCCGATGCGCGCATTATCGCGGGCAGCGTGCGTCCGTTTAAGGAGTTGCTCGCGGCCTGTGAGGATCGCGAACTGGCTGCCGAGGCATTGCGTTGCGTGCACGCCAACGACTTTGTGAGCCTCGATGCCCGCGTGGCGGCAAGCGCCGAGTCCGATGCCGTCAAGGTTGCCATTAGCGAGCTGCCGCGCTTGCACGGCGGCGCCGAGGTACTCGACCGCGTCGATGTGCTTCTGGCGGCGGCGGGCATTGTCGCGCCGCTCACGCGCGAGCTGCGCGCCCTGGTCGAGGGCCTGGCTCCCGAGGACGCCCAGGTGCTGTCGTTCGACTTCTCCATCATGAACTCGTTCGATTACTACACGGGTCTGGTCTTTAAGGCCTATGCCGGTGGCTTGCCCGATCCGGTCGGTTCGGGTGGACGCTACGACTCCATCTTTACCGGCGCATTTGGCGACGGCATCGAGGTACCGGCGGCGGGTTTCGCCTTTTCGCTCGAGCGTCTGGAGGCTGCGCACACCTCGGCCGAGGACGCTGCTTCCGATGGCGATCGCGCCGCGGGCCGTGGCGCCGAGGGTCCGCTGCGCATTGCCGTGCCCAAGGGCTCGCTCAAGGTCGACACGCTCGACGTGCTCGAGGCCGCGGGCTTGGATGTCTCGGAGCTGCGCGATCCCGGCCGTCACCTGATCGTGCGCGGCCGCGACACGCGTGCCGGCGAGGGTACGGTCGGCGATATCGAGTTTGTCATCGTGCGTCCCAGCGACGCGCCCGCCTTTGTGGGCTGCGGCGGTGCCGATTGCGGCATCTGCGGTTGGGACTCGCTTATCGAGGCCGACCTCAACCTGCTGCAGCTGGTCGATCTGGGCTACGGCCTGTGCACTTTCATTGAGGCGGAGCCCGCGTGGCGCGCCGGCCAGGCCGAGCGCAACTATGCCCGCCGCGGGTCGCTTCGCGTGGCCACCAAGTATCCGCGCATCGCGAGCGCCTGGTATGCCGAGCGCGGTGTGAACGCCGATATCGTCTCGCTGCACGGTAACATTGAGCTGGGTCCCATCGTCGGCATGACCGATCGCATCGTGGATATTACCGCCACGGGCGCCACGCTGCGCGATAACGACCTCGTTATTACTGGTCGCATTATGGACTGCACGGCCCGCTTCTTTGTCAATCCGGGTGCCGCACGTCTGGATCCGCGCGTACGCAATCTGGCAGATCGCTTGGCGGCAGCCGTGAAGGACAAGCATTTTGAGCCCGTTGCGGGCTCGGCACAATAGCGCGAGCACGCACGGGCGCCCCAACGTCCGGGCGGCGGGCCGACTGGCGCCGCCGCCCGGTCTCTCGTTTTTCGAACACAACCTCGACCGATAGGGGATACCGAAATGAAGACCATCAAGCTTGCTCCCGGTGAGCGCCTCGTTACCAACCAGCTCAACCGTAAGGGCGTGCTGCCGCAAAACATCGTCGACGCCGCTCGCGATATCGTGGCCAACGTGCGTGCCAACGGCGATGCCGCGGTGCGCGATTACTGCCAGCGTTTTGACGGTGTTGAGCTGCAGAGCTTCCGTCTTCCGCAGGAGCAGATCGATGCCGCGCTCGAAGGCCTCGATCCGGCCTTTGTCGCCGCGCTCGAAAAGGCTGCGCGCCAGATTCGCGAGTTCCACCAGCGCGAGGTCGAGCAGAGCTGGTTTACCACGCGCCCGGACGGCACGATGCTCGGCGTTAAGGTGACCCCGCTTGCTGCGGCCGGCATCTACGTGCCGGGCGGTCGCGCGCAGTACCCTTCCACCGTGCTTATGAACGCCATTCCCGCCAAGGTTGCCGGCGTTGAGCGCGTGGTCATGGTGACCCCGCCGCAAAAGGATGGACTGATTAGCCCGTATACGCTCGCGGCGGCCAAGCTCGGCGGCGTGGACGAAATCTATATGGTGGGCGGCGCCCAGGCCGTGGCCGCGCTGGCGTACGGTACCGAGACCATTCCGCGCGTCGACAAAATCACCGGCCCGGGCAACGCCTTTGTTGCCGCTGCCAAGCAGATTGTCTCGGGTGACGTGGGTATCGACATGGTCGCCGGTCCCTCCGAGGTCTGCGTGCTGGCCGATGCCACGGCCAAGCCTATGGTGGTCGCGGCCGACCTGATGGCTCAGGCCGAGCACGATCCGCTGGCGGCCTGCTATCTGGTGACCTGCGACGAGCAGTTTGCGCGTGAGGTCGAGGCGGGTATCGACATTCTGGTAGCGCAGTCCCCGCGTGCCGAGATTACGTGCGCTTCGCTCGATAACGAAGGCGCCATCGTGGTGGCCGCCGACATGGCGAGGGACCGGGCCCGCCGTCGAGGCCGTGAACACCGTGGCGCCCGAGCACCTTGAGCTGCACTGCAAGGATGCGATGGGCCTGCTCGGCGGCATTCGCAACGCCGGCGCCATCTTTGTGGGCGCTTGGAGCTCCGAGCCGCTCGGCGATTACGTTGCCGGTCCCAACCACACGTTGCCGACCGGCGGCACGGCCATGTTCTCCAACCCGCTTTCGGTCGAAGAGTTCGTTAAGCGCTCGAGCGTTATATGCTATACGCCCGAGGGCCTGCTCTCCGACGCTCCCGCTACGCAGCGTTTGGCCGAGGCCGAGGGCCTGTGGGCGCACGCGCTTTCGGCCGCACTGCGTCGCCGCGTGTTGGAGCAGGGCGAGGATGCCGTGAGCGCCGAGTCGCTCGCCGCGGCCGACCTGACCAAGGTTGCCTGGCCGGGCGACGCCGTGGCGACGGTTGCCGAGGGCGTGGACCTGGCGGCTGCAGGCGCAGATGGCGCTGGCGTAACCGGCGGGGAGGCCTAATATGGCCGAACTCACGCCTCGCATGAAGGAGCTCGTCCAGCCTTACCTGGCCGGGATTGAGCCCTACGATCCCCACTTTACGCCC
>URNQ01000159.1 GCA_900549245.1 uncultured Collinsella sp. | reverse complement strand
ATAAAGCGCTTGCCGCTCTTCTCGCTCTTGTGCGCGATCAGGTCGCCATGGCGTCCGGCCTCGGCACACACCTTGCACTCGCCCACTTTAAGGTCGGGCTCGTAGTTGGTGGGGCACGTCGGGTTCACGCAGATCTCGAAAGCCTTCTGGCGGAACGGCTGACACTTAATGCGCGGCGCACCGCATTCGGGGCACACGGCGGCCTCGCCCTCGAGCGGGCTCACCTTGACGCCGCTCGGGACCGGATAGGTCACGTCGCAGTCGGGCCAGCCCATGCAGCCAATGAAGCTGCCACGGGTCTTGGCGCTCGTCTTCATAACCAGGTCCTTGCCGCACTTGGGGCAGGCGCCCACGCGCGCATCGGCCGTGACGGCGTCGCTGATGGCGTCGCCGAGCTCCTGCGTATGCTTGAGCAGCTCGTCGAGCACGCCGGCCAGCAGCGCACGCGAGTGCGTCACGACATGCTCTTCGGTGTCCTCGCCGCGCTCGACGCGAGTCATGTCGCCGTCGAGCTCGCTGGTCATATCGGGACTCGTTATGCGCGGGGCAAACTGCGTCAGCGCGTCGATGATGGCGATGCCCAGCTGGCTCGGCTCAACGGGATCGTTTTTGAGATAGCGCACGGCATACAGGCGCTCGATGATGCTCGCGCGCGTGGACTTGGTGCCCAGGCCGCGCTTTTCCATCTCCTGCACGAGCTTGCCCTGGCTGTAGCGCGCGGGCGGCTCGGTCTGCTTGGCCTCAAGCTTAATGTCGAACACGTCGACCGTGTCGCCCTGCTCTAGCGGCGGCATCTGCTCGTCGCGCTTGAGTCCGTACGGGTACGCCTCGCGGAAACCCGGGGTCACGAGCACATCGCCCGAAGCCACGAACGGCTCACCGTTCACGTCGAGCTCGAGCTTGGTATTCTCGATGGTCGCGGGACCCATAAGCGTCGCCAGGAAGCGGCGGGCGATGAGGTCGTAGAGCTTGCGCTGGCCGCCATCGAGCGTGGACGGATCGCCCTCGCCCGTGGGGTAGATAGGCGGGTGGTCGGTGGTCTCGACTTTACCGCGCGTGGGCTTCATGGGACCAGCGAGTACCTTTTTGCACACGGGCGCCAGCGCCGGGTTGATCTTTGCCAGGTCACTCACCACGGCGCCCAAATCGAGCGTCGCGGGATACACGGTGTTGTCGACACGCGGGTAGCTGATGAGGCCCGCCATGTAGAGGGACTCGGCGATGCGCATGGTACGTGCAGGTGAGATGCCCTCGGCCGCGGCGGCAGCCTGCAGCGAGGTCGTCGCAAACGGCGTGGGCGGCTGCTGCTTGCGGGAGCGCTTGGTCACCGCGGCGACGGTTGCCGTCGTAGCGCCGTCGACGTGGCCGTACGCCGTCTCGGCAGCATCTTTGTCGGTAAAACGTGTCGTCTTGTGCGCAATCTTAAAGCGGTCATCCTCGGCAGCACCCTGAGCGGCACCCATGCCGCGAATCTGCCAATAGTCCTCGGGCACAAACGCCATGCGTTCGCGTTCGCGCTCGACCACCAGGGCGAGCGTCGGAGTCTGCACGCGGCCGGCGGAGCGCACGTTGCCAAAGCCGCCAAACTTGGCGAGCGTCAGGTAGCGCGTGAGCACCGCGCCCCAAATGAGGTCGATGTGCTGGCGGCTCTCGCCGGCGTCGGCCAGATTCTGGTCGAGCGAGACAAGATTATCGAAGGCCTGCGTAATCTCGGCCTTGGTAAACGAAGAATACTGGGCGCGGGCGACCGGCAAGTCGGGCGCAACCTCGCGCACCTTGTTGAGGGCGTCCGAACCGATCAGTTCGCCCTCGCGGTCGAAGTCCGTGGCGATAATGACGCTGTCGGACTTCTTGGCAAGGTTCTTGAGCGAGCGGATGAGCTCCTTCTCGGCCGGCAGCTTAATGACGGGCGCCCAAGTGAGGTAAGGCAGGCTCTCGAGCTTCCAGCCCTTGATGGAGATACCATCGGCAAGAAACGGCTTGCGCTTGGTGTCGTACGGCGGGCGGGCCAAGCCATCGGGCATATCGGCCGGCAGCATCTCACCGTCCTCCGTGACCGAATACCAGCCCAGCTTTTTATCGAACAGCACGCTGTCGCAAAAATCGGGCGCAAGGATGTGACCGGCAAGGCCGATCGTCACGCACTCCTCGCCCTTCCACTCAAAACGGTAGATGGCGGTGTTGTACACCTTGTCCTTTTTGGGCTTGCCCGTGGACAGACGCTCGGCAATCTGACGCGCGGCGTCGTTTTTCTCGGCGATGATGAGCTTCAAAAGAGGATCCTATCTCGTGTCTCTGCGGCTGCGCCCGCGCTCATGGCGGCCGACTTACGCCCTTGCTTGCTCAATCTGCCCGATGAGCCAATCGCACCAGGCATCCATGCCCTCGCCCTTGCGCGCGCTCACGGCAAACCGCGGCGCCTGCGGATTGAGGTCATCGAGTGTCTTAGTATACCTATCCATGTCAAAATCGAAAGCCGGAGCCACGTCGACCTTGTTGAGCAGCTGCGCGCCGGCGTGTTGGAAGATGCCCGGGTACTTGATGGGCTTGTCGTCGCCCTCGGGCACCGAGAGAATCATGATGGACAGGTTCTCGCCCAGGTCAAAGTCGACCGGGCAGACCAGGTTGCCCACGTTTTCGATAAAGATGACGTCGATGTTCTCCAGACCCACAGCCTGGTCGAAGGCATCGACGGCCTCCATGATCATGTTGCCCTCGAGGTGGCACAGGCCGCCCGTGTTGATCTGGATGGCGGGCATGCCGGCTTCCTTCATGGTGATGGCGTCGACATCCGAGGCGATATCGCCCTCGATGACGGCGCAGCGCAGGCCGGCTTTGTCACGCAGGCGCTCGTTGGTGCCCAGAATCGTGGTGGTCTTACCCGAGCCGGGGCTCGACAGCACGTTGATCACGTAGGTGTTCGTCTGCTCAAATCGCTGACGCAGCTGATCTGCCAGGCGCTCGTTGCGCGACAGAATCGGCGATGCAATATCAATCGTTTTCTCGGCCATACTTAGCGCTCCTTACTTTGGCCCCTTTATACCCCATCACCAGATGGCTAGCGGGCTAATCGTCGGGGGTTTCGATTTCGATACTTGCGATATCGAGCTCGCGGCCGTGCAGTAGGCGCACGTTGGCACCACCACACTGGGGACAGCGACAGTGGAAGCGATCGTGGTCGAAGACCTCACCGCAGTCCAGGCATTCACTTTGTGGATGGACCTCCTCCACGGCAAGCTCGCAACCGCTCGTGAGCGGGTCCTCGTCGCGAAACGTCTCCCATGCAAAGTCGAGCGCCTCGCGCACGACTTCTGTCATATCCCCGATACGCAGCGTTACCAAAACGGCGCGCGAGGCCCCCGCCCCACGCGCCGCGCGAATCACTGTATCGAGTATGCCGTTGACAATGCCAACCTCGTGCATACCGATTTACTCCTCGTCGTCCTCGTCGTCCGAGAACAGGTCCAGACGGCTCACGAACAGGCCCTCCTTGCCCTCGCGCGCGGTAATGACCACGCGAGCGATGGCGAGCGAAATCTCGTAGAGCGAGAGCAGGGCGCCATACATGAGACCCAGCGTAACGGGCGAGCCGTCGGGCGTAATCACAGCCGAGCCCACGAGCAGGCCTACGTACACGTAGCGCCAGGCGCTGCGGAAGGCCGCATAGGACACGATGTGGAAAACGGACAGGTAGAAGATGATGAGCGGCAGCTCAAACGCCACACCAAAGCCGATCATAAAGAGCAGCTCCATGTTGACGTAGTTCTCCAGATCGGGCAGCGCCGTAGCGACAGCCGAGGTCTCGCCGATGAGCCACTCAAAGCCCGCCGGGATGATGATGAAGTAGCAGAAGATGGCACCCAGGAAGAACAGCACCGTCGAGGCGAGCACCGTGGGCACAACCCACTTGCGCTCGTTGGGGCGCAGTGCCGGCAGGAAAAATGCCAGAATCTGCCAGATGATCATGGGCGTGCACATGACCACGGCCATCTTGATGGCAAGCGAGAAGCGCAGGCCAAAGCCGCCGAGCGTGGTGGTGATGTAAAACTTACCGTCCGGCACAAAGGAGCGGATGGGGTCTTCCAAGATGTCGAGAACCACGGGCGTGGCGAAATACAGCACGATAGCGGCGGCAAACACCGATACGACCACGATGGTCAGACGGCGACGGAGTTCCCCCAAATGATCGAAGAGCGGCATGCGCGCAGGTCCGATAGGCATTACTCATCGCCTCCCCTCGGGGCGTCGGCGGCAGCGGCTTCGTCCTCGGCCTCGAGCTCGCGGGCGAGCTGGTCGACGACGGCTTTGCGCTTGCGGGGGCGACGGGCGTAGAGGTCAGCCGTCGTGGGCTCTGCCGGCTCGGGCTCGGGCTCTGCAGCAGGCTCGGGCTCGACAGCGGCTGTGGCCTCGGACTCGGCAGTGGCGGGCTCGGCGCCCTCGGTCGCAGGCTCCTCAGCAGCACCTTCGCCCTCAGCAGCACCCTCGCTCGCGGCCTTCTCGGCAGCAAGACGAGCGCGACGCTCGGCAAAGGTCTCCTTCTTTGCTGGCGCAGCCGTCTCGGCGGCATCCCTGGCCGGGTCGGAATCGTCGTCCTTGGAGGT
>URNQ01000158.1 GCA_900549245.1 uncultured Collinsella sp. | reverse complement strand
TGTGACAAACGTCCCCCGGGGGCGGGGCCCCCCCAGCCGGTGACGTTTGTCGCCGTCACCGACCCCGCGACCGTCGAGCGTCTCTCACAGCTCAACGCCCAGGTCATGGGCAGCAACAGTGACCCCTTCTATGGCGCCAAGACCGTTGTGGTGGTGCTGGTCGACCGCAGCGTGCCCACGCATCTGGAAGACGGCTCGCTCGCCATGGGCAACTTGCTCAACGCCGCCTATGCACTGGGTGTCGATTCGTGCTGGATTCACCGCGCGCATGAGGTCTTTGACTCGCCCGAGGGCCTGGAGCTGCGGGCCGGCGGGGCCCTGCCCGCCGACGGCAGCCTGCGCGGTGTCGGTCACTGCATTCTGGGCTATGCCGAAGACACGCTACCCGAGCCCAAACCCCGCCGCGACAACGTGGTGTATGTAAAGTAATTAGTTCCGCCGTTCTAACGAACGGCGGACCCGCTCGCAACTTATCTTGCCGATGGAGTTGTCGTCGTTTCGTTCGTGTGGGTCGTTTCGGCGCCGTCGCCCTGTTCGCCCTCGTCCTTTTGAGCGTCGGCGATGGTGGAGGCCGCCGCGACGATGCCGCGCTGGGGTGCGACGCCCGTCTGGGTCTGAGCGCCCTCGACAACTTCTGTGCCTGCATGCGCGAGCTCGGGCGATTTAAACACCGCGTCCAAGTTGGTGCCGCCGCCGGCGTAGCCAAGCGCAGCGAGTGCGATGACGATCACTGCAACGACGACCGCGATCGGCACATAACGATGCCAACCAGCAGGATTGAGCCCACTGCGGCGAGCCGCCCCGCGGCTGATGTAGCCGAGCGTGCCGTCGTGCTTGAGCTTTGAGCCCACCACGCGTTTGCGGCCCCACAGCGAGGACTCTGCCTGCATTGCCAAGCGGGCACCTGTCGAAGGATAGCCGTATTTAGTGCGCTTGAACGAGCCGTCAAACCCCGAGGCGTGTTTGCCCCACGTCACCGATGTCGTGCGTCGGTTGACCGGTGCGGCGCTCCGCCTTCTGCGGCTCGGTTTTGTAGTCTCAGCCATACGCCCCCGCACGCCGTAACCAAATCGAAACAATAACGCTTTGGACTGTAGCACACGCGTCGCGCGCGGTCACGGGCGCCTCGCTCAACGGTCATCGTCCTTCAGCAAGCGCCACAGCGTTGTTCGGCTTATGCCCAGCACCTCCGCCGCACGGGTTCGGTTGCCGTGGAGATGATCTACAACCAGATGCGCGATATCTCGCTCGGTATCGGCCAACGGTCGCAGGATATACAGGTCGCTTTCGAGTGTCGGGGCGCCAAAGGTTGCGGTCTTAATCACGTCCTCTTGGGCTAGCACTTCCTCCGCCACAGCGCGATCCACCGTGCCCGTCCCCACCAATATATACAGTCGTTCCGAGACCTCGCGGAGCTGCAGATAGTTGCGCGGCCAGCGGTAAGCATCGAGCGCCTTCGTCGCCGCGGCAGACAGCGTGGGCGCTGCCGTCCCAAATGCACCAGCGAGATATTCCAAATAGCGCGCAACCTTCGTCGACGCGGCTCCCTGCTCGACGATTGCCGGCGCCACGCTCACCGCACAGGCGAAGCGCTCGGTCACAAAGGCGGCTTGATCACTTTCGCTGCCGCCCGGCATGTCATTCGCCGTCAGCACCACATGGCAGCGCGTCGCCAACGCGGTGTCGGCCATCGTGGAAACGAGCTCGCGAAGGCGCTGGGGGCCAACCGCATTCCAGCCCGCAATGCAAAGTGTCAGCCCCGTTTGGAACAACGGCGATTCGGCGCTTTTGAGCACGTGGCGCCAACCGCGATCGGTAAGCTCATCGAGCGCAACGGCAACAAAGGGTTGATCGGCAAAAGGACCGTCCAGATAGAGGCGCTTGGCGATCTCGATCTGACCCGCTCCCAGCTCGCCCTCGAGCATAAGGGGCACACCGCGCGCGTAGCTCTCGGCGACCGGCGCAGCTACCGAGGCCGCCCCCTCAACGATGCCGTACGCGCTCGATTCGTAGCGGGCCTCAACTTCGTCGGCGTTGAGCCACTCGATGCCCGCATGTGCCGCGGCGCCGCGCACCTCGCGGACCACGACGACCCAAAGGTCCCCACCCTCTTTGTCGGTGGGGCGAACGGTCAGGCTCAGGCGCGTACCCGCACGCCCCATAACCAGACGCGCGCCGTCTCCTATACGGTCGAGGCGCTCAGCGACAAAAGTCGCCACATCCCGCTCAAGCGCCGCGTCATTCATGGTCGAAATCACGACGTCCCCACGCGCATCGATTGCCAATGCCGAGGCCCCGGCAGCAGCCAGGGCCTCGGTCAAGATGTTCAGCTTGGCATCGCTATTCATGATTTGCCCCTGTCCGCGGCGACGTGCAACCGCCTACGGTCGCACGACCGAGTGTTTCAAAATTGAACGATATTGCTCACCAAACACTATAGGGCAGAAAGCGCCGTCCTGCGAGTATAGGTGTTGCCCCGCATCGCCATCCTGGCGGGGCGATAAGAGCTCTTCGGGACTTATAAACCTGCGGACAAGCCATACCCGCAAGAGCTCCTATCGCTCCACCGCAGGCTTGCGCCCACCAGCAACCAGCACGCAAATAAGCTACTCCTCTACCAGATTCCCAGCACGTGCTGCATTCCCAAACTCATGCACGCAATGCCAATCCAGCAGCAAAAGCCCAGCGCGATGGGCTTGCCGCCCTTTTTGACCAGCTCGACGATATCGGTATTAAAGCCAATAGCCGCCATGGCCATCACGATAAAGAACTTCGACAGCTCCTTGATGGGCGCCGTGATGGACACGGGAAGCTGAAGCACCGTGGTGATTACGCTCGCCAGCACAAAGAACAGCACAAACATGGGAAACGCGCGTTTAAGCGAGAACGTGCTTTTGGCGTCGCCGCCGGCCTTGCGCGCCAGATGCATCTGCCAGCATGCGAGGACCAACGTGATGGGAATAATGGCCAGCGTCCTGGTGAGCTTGACCACCGTAGCGCTCTCGAGCACATTGGCGCCGGGATGCATGCTGTCCCAGGCGCTCGCCGCAGCCGTTACGGACGAGGTGTCGTTGATGGCGGTGCCGGCAAACAGGCCAAAGCCCTCGTTGGTCAGCCCGAGCATACCGCCGAGCGTTGGAAACACGAGCGCCGCGATAACGTTAAACAGGAAGATGACCGAAATAGCCTGGGCAATCTCGCGATCGTCGGCATCGATGACGGGCGCGGTAGCGGCGATGGCAGAACCGCCGCAAATCGACGAACCCACGCCCACAAGCGTCGCGATCTTGCTCGGCACGTTCATAACGCGGCAGAGCACAAAGGCGATGACAAGCGAGGTCGAGATTGTCGCCACGATAATCGGTAGCGACTGGGCGCCCTTGGACAGAATCTGGGAGAGGTTCATGCCAAAGCCAAGCAGGATAACCGCGTACTGCAAGACTTTTTTAGACGTATAGGTGACACCGGCGGCGAGCTGTTCGCGGCGATTCTTGGGAAAGACGAGCGCCAGGACCATGCCAAAGAGGATGGCAAATACCGGCCCGCCGACCACCTCAATTTGTTTGCCGAGCAACGTCGCGGGGATAGCGATGATCAGGCAGAACAAGACACCCTTCCAGCGCTCGCGTACGATATTCGCCAGTTGCATATGGGATTCCTTCTTTCTATTTCACGTTTGCGACGGCTTATGATACGGCAACATTGAGCGCAGCCTTGCGTAAACAAAGACTAAGATGCCGCAATAGTTCTTGGGCAACAGCCGAATTACCCACCGCGGAAAGCTGATTCGCGGCATAATTAACAACTGACATATGAGTTTGATAGAACAGTTGCGAGGCGCTATGGAAGAATCGATGCACGTCGGCGAGCAGGAAACGAGCCTACAGGACCAGTCCTACCACACCATTCGACGCAAAATCGTCTACCTGGACTACAAGCCGGGCGAAAAGCTGGGCGTCAAGCAACTTTGCGACGACCTGGATATGGGGCGCACGCCCGTGCGCGAGGCTTTGGTTCGCTTGGCGCAGGAAGGCCTGGTGCGCACCGTGCCCCAGAGCGGCACCTACGTCTCACCCATCAACCTCACCCTTGCCGAGAGTGCCTGTTACATCCGCGAGCATCTGGAAAAGCAGGTGATTGTGGAGTGCTGTGCGCGCGCCACGTCGGCCGGCATCGAGCAGCTCGACCGCGCCATCGTGCTGCAGGAAAAGGCCATGGCCGAAGAGGATCGCATCGGCTTCTTTTTGAGCGACAACCTCATGCATCACATGATTTTTAGCATCGCATGTCGCAGCACCGTGTGGTCGTGGCTCGAAGAGACCAATGCCGACCTGGAGCGCTTCCGCTGGCTGCGCGCCGCCACACAGGTTCTCGACAATCAGGACATCGTGAACGAGCACAAGCAGATTCGCCGCGCTATCGCCGGTCGCGACCCCATCGAAGCGAGCTTTTTGGTCAGCAAGCACCTGCACATGATGTTCCGCAACCAAACCGAGGTTCTGGACCAGTTCCCCGAGTACTTCGAGACCAGCAAGCTCCGCTAACCTGCCAAAACCACCACAAAGGGGACAGTGAACTGCCTCCCATTTCTTGGACATCGGGAAATGGGAGGTTTTCCATGAGTATA
>URNQ01000157.1 GCA_900549245.1 uncultured Collinsella sp. | reverse complement strand
TCGGCAGCCATCACCGGCAGCGGACGACCAGCGGTGGCAACAGGCACGCTCACTGCATCGAACACGCTGTGCTCCGGACCCGTAAAGCCACAGGCGATGAGCACCAGCTGCGCCGGCACCTCGTGCTCGGAGCCCGCAATGCGTTCGGGCTTGCCGGCCGACCAGTTCAGATCGACCACGCGCACCCCCGCAGCCGCACCCTTCTTGTCCAGCAGCACCTCGAGCGTATCCACGCCCCAGGCACGCATCTCGCCACCCATCGCAGCGATAGCCTCCTGCTGGCCGTAATCGGTCTTCTTAACGTTGGGCCACTGCGGCCAGGGGTTGCTCGCCGCGCGCTTATCGGGCGCAGCCGGCAAGAACTCAAACTGGCGCACGCTGCGCGCGCCTTGGCGCACGGCGGTACCCACACAGTCGTTACCGGTATCGCCGCCGCCAATGACCACAACGTCCAGGCCACGCGCATCGACCGCGGGCTCGCCGCCGTCGAGAACCGACACGGTCGAAGCCGTCAGATAGTCCACGGCGTACACCACGCCCGGGGCGTCCACGTTCGTAGCCGAAAGACCGCGCGGGGCACGGGCGCCAGCAGCCACCACCACAGCGTCAAAGCCGTTGAGCTTGGCCGCCACCGCAGGGTCCGTTACATCGGCGCCCAGCTCGAACACAATACCCAGCTCGCGCATGAGCGCCACGCGACGCTCGACCACAGACTTCTCGAGCTTCATGTTGGGAATGCCGTACATGAGCAGGCCGCCGGGGCGGTCGTCGCGCTCGAACACCGTCACGCGGGCGCCGCGACGCGCAAGCTCCCATGCAGCCACTAGACCAGCCGGTCCAGAACCAACCACGGCGACCGTGGGCGCATCCTCCCCTGCCGGCTCAAAGCGGCGCGGGCCGCCGTTTGCCCACTCATGGTCGCTGATCGCACGCTCGTTATCGTGAATCGTCGTAGGCTGGCCGTCGACCGAGCCCAGGTTGCACGCGGCCTCGCACAGCGCCGGGCACACGCGGCTCGTGAACTCAGGCATGGGCGAGGTGAGCGACAGGCGCTCGGCAGCCTCATCCCAGCGGCCGCGGTACACCAGCTCGTTCCACTCGGGAATCAAGTTGTGCAGCGGGCAGCCGCTCGGACGTGCCTTGCCAAAGCTCGCGCCCATCTGGCAAAACGCCACGCCGCACATCATGCAGCGGCTCGCCTGGGCGCGACGTGCGTCGTCGTCGAGCTCCACGTACAGCGGATCGAAATCACGGCTGCGCTCCTCCACGGGGCGAAGCTCGTGGGGCACGCGATCGATATCAAGAAAAGCACCGGGCTTACCCATGGCACTTACGCCTCCTTCTTGGTCGAAGCAACAGAGCTGGCGTCCACGGACGCAGCACCCGCAGCACCGCCCGCAATATCGAAGCGAGCGACATCCGCGGCGCTCGCGCGACCGGTCACAATGTCAAACGCCAGTTCCTCTGCCTGCGCATGTGTCTTGCCGGCAGCCTCGCTCGCAGCGACAATCGCCAGCACACGCTCGTACTCGGTCGGAATGACCTTCACAAAGTGCTTGCTCATCGTCTCAAAGCTGTAGAGCAGCTTGATGCCGCGCGGGCTCTGCGTCGCGTCCACGTGCTCCTGGATGAGCTCGCGAATCTGCGCCAGCTCGCCGGCAGTCGGGGCCTTGAGCTCAACGCTCTCGTGGTTCACGCGGGCATCGAGCGTGCCGTACTGGTCAAAGACATAAGCCACGCCACCCGTCATGCCGGCAGCGAAGTTCTGCCCGACCTCGCCCAGGATGAGCGCCAGGCCACCCGTCATGTACTCGCAACCGTGGTTGCCGCAACCCTCGACCACCACGGTGGCACCGGAGTTGCGTACGCCAAAGCGCTGGCCGGCCAGGCCGTTGATGAAGCCACGGCCGCTCGTGGCGCCAAAGAACGCAACGTTGCCCACGATGATGTTTTCGTCGAACTTATAGGTCGCATGCGGGTTGGGGCGCACCGACACCTCGCCGCCCGAAAGGCCCTTGCCAAAGTAGTCGTTGGCGTCGCCGCACACGTTGAGCGTAATGCCGCGCGGCAGGAAGGCGCCAAAGCTCTGACCGGCCGATCCATCGCAATCGATGGTGATGGAGCCGGCGGGCAGGCCCTCGGGATGTGCCTTGGTCACCGCGTTACCCAGGATGGTGCCCACGCAGCGGTTGACGTTGGCGATATCGGCGCGGAAGCGAATCGGACGCAGGTGCGCACGGGCATCGGCCGTATAGGGCACAAACAACGTGGAGTCGAGCGTCTTGTCGAGCTCGCTGTCCGCGGCCATCTGCGGCAGGAAGTGGCGACCGTCGGCGCCCGGAATATGGGCACCGAACTCGCAGGTCGCGCTCGCCAGCACGGGCGACAAATCGAGCAGGTTGGCCTTGCGGTTGCCCGGGACCTCGATCTGGCGCAAGCACTCGGGATGGCCGACCATCTCATCGACGGTGCGGAAGCCCAGGCTCGCCATGACCTCGCGCAGCTGCTCGGCAACAAAGAGCATAAAGTGCTCGACGTGCTCGGGCTTGCCGCGGAAGCCGCGACGCAGGCGGCAGTTTTGCGTAGCGATGCCGGCCGGGCAGGTGTCCTGCTGGCAGTCGCGCTGCATGAGGCAGCCCATGGAGATGAGCGGCATGGTCGCAAGGCCAAACTCCTCGGCGCCCAGCAAGCAGGCGACGGCAACGTCGGTGCCGTCCATGAGCTTGCCGTCGGCCTCGAGCACCACGCGCGAGCGCAGGCCGTTTTGCAGCAGCGTCTGCTGGGCCTCGGCAAGGCCAAGCTCCAGCGGCAGACCCGCATGCCAGATAGAGTCGCGCGCAGCGGCACCCGAGCCGCCATTGTGACCGCTGATCAAGATCTTGTCGGCAGCACCCTTGGCCACACCGGTGGCGATGGTGCCGACGCCGGCCTCACTGACCAGCTTGACCGACACGCGTGCGCCGGGGTTGGCGTTCTTAAGGTCGAAGATGAGCTCGGCCAGGTCCTCGATAGAGTAGATGTCGTGGTGCGGCGGAGGCGAGATCAGGCCGATGCCGGGCGTGGACTGACGGACCTCGGCAATCCAGGGGTAGACCTTCTTGCCGGGCAGGTGGCCACCCTCGCCGGGCTTGGCGCCCTGGGCCATCTTGATCTGAATCTCGAAGGCGCTGCACAGGTAGCGGCTCGTCACGCCAAAGCGCGCGCTTGCCACCTGCTTGATGGCGGAGTTCTTGGAGTCGCCGTTAGCCAGCGGGGTCTCGCGACGCGGATCCTCGCCGCCCTCGCCGGAGTTGGAACGGCCGTGCAGGCGGTTCATGGCGATGGCCATGCACTCGTGTGCCTCTTTGCTGATGGAGCCGTACGACATGGCGCCGGTGTTAAAGCGGCGGACGATGTTGAACGCGGGCTCGACCTCGTCGAGTGCCACCGGGGTACGGCCGCTGGCATCAAAGTCCAGCAGGTCGCGCAGGCGCACGGCGCGGCCGGTGCGGTGCAGGCGGGCGCTGTACTCCTTAAAGGTGTCGTAGCTGTCCTCGCGGCAGGCGGTCTGCAGCAAGTAGACAGTCTGCGGATCGATCAGGTGATCCTCGCCGCCGAGCGGGCGCCACTTGGTCAGACCCAGCGTGGGCAGCTGATCGGGAGCCGGGCTCTTAAGGATAGCGAGCG
This sequence comes from uncultured Collinsella sp., assembly GCA_900549245.1. Taxonomy (GTDB): domain Bacteria; phylum Actinomycetota; class Coriobacteriia; order Coriobacteriales; family Coriobacteriaceae; genus Collinsella. The sequence goes on along the minus strand of URNQ01000157.1, from coordinate 975 downwards.
CGGCGTCGTAGCGCTCGTTTTGCTCGTGCTCGACGTCCTCGACACCCATACCGCCCACGCGGCTCACCGTGCCGGCGAAGTACGCGTTGACGAACTCCGGAGTAAAGCCGACGGCCTCGAAAATCTGCGCGGAGTGATAGCTCTGCACCGTGGAGATACCCATCTTGGACATGATGGAGACGATACCCGCCGTCGCGGCCTTGTTGTAGTTGTCGATGCCCTGCTCGGCCGTCACGTCCAGGTCGCCGCATGCTGCCAAGTCGCGGATGCACGCATGCGCATTGTACGGATAGATACCGCTTGCGGAGTAGCCCACCAGCGCCGCAAAGTCGTGCGGGGACACGGCATCGCCGCACTCCACCACGATATCGGCAAAGGTACGCACGCCGGCGCGGATCAGGTGGTTGTGCACGCAGCCCACAGCGAGCAGCGACGGCACGGGCACCTCGCCCGCAGCGGCACGATCGCTCAACACCACAATGTTCACGCCGTCGCGAACCGCGGCCTCGACGTCCTCGGCAAGCTGTTTGAGCGCAGTCTGCAGCGCGCCCTCGCCGGCATCGCGGCGGTAGACGGCACGGAAACGACGGGTCTTAAAGCCAACACGGTCGATGGCACAGATATGTTCGAACTCTTCCTCGTTGAGCAACGGGCGCTCCAAGCGCACCAGCTGACAGGCCGTGCGGGAATCCTCGAGCAGGTTGCCGTGGTTGCCCAGGTAGAGCGTGGTCGAAGTTACCATATGCTCGCGCAGGGCGTCGATCGGCGGGTTCGTGACCTGGGCGAACAGCTGATAGAAGTAGTCGTAGAAGGAGCGTGTCTTTTTGGACAGGCAGGCCAGCGGCGCATCAATGCCCATCGAGGCGAGCGGCGCCTTGCCCTGCTGGGCCATGGGACGCACGACCTCGTCAACATCATCCCAGTGATACCCGAGCTTAGCCATGCGCACAGCGGCGGGCACCTCGGCATCCTCGG
>URNQ01000156.1 GCA_900549245.1 uncultured Collinsella sp. | reverse complement strand
CTGCGGCCTTCTCGGCCTCGACAAAGGCCTTGGGCTTGCGACCGCGACGGTGCGGGCGCAAAGCCGGATCGACAACGGGAACTTCGCTGGCCTCGACAGGCGCAGCGGGCTCAACAGGCGATGTGCCCTCCCCTGCCGCGGAACGGACCGAAGCCTCAGTGAGCTCGGGGGTTGCCTGTTCAGCAACCTGCTCAGCCTTAGCAGCCGTGCGACGGCGTGTGCGCGGTACCGGCTTCTCGGTCGGCTGGTCGGCGACAGGAGTCTCGGTGGCGGCAGGCGTCTCGGGCACAGACGGAGCTGCAAGCTGGGTCAGAGCCGTGGCCTCGCGCTCGGCAGCACGACGGCGGGCGCGCACCACCTGAGCCTCGCTAATCTGCGCCAACGCACGTGCCTGCGCGACCTCATCGGAAATCGGCGCCGAGGAGTCAGCTGCAACGGTGCGCTTGGCGCGCGTCGTGCGCGTGGTACGGCGCTTGGGCTTGGTGACCTCCTCGCCGTCAGTGGCAGGGTGAGCTTGGGCTTTGCCGGAGCAGCCTCCTCACCAGTTGCAGGCACGGCCTTCTCAGCCGCCACAGGCATAGGCGTCGAAGCAGCCTTAGGCGTCTCAGGAGCCGAGGCTTGCGCGGGCGCCGCGACCTGGTCCGACGCAACCGGTGCAGCGGGAGCGGCCTGCGTCGTCGTTATTTCGTTTTCTTGCTGTTGATCAGACACAGTGTTTGCTCAACTTTCTTTTCAAGCCCTGTGATCACATGCTCCCTGCATAAACCTTCAGGGCGGCTAAACAGTCTAGTTCCGTTCAAAACGACGGACATCATTGATCTGTATCGAGATGATTGCGTCAACTACGCAGCGTTAGTGTAACACAACCGCCGCCACCTGCAACTTAGTCATTGGGGACGTTCTTAAACGACTAGTCAAAAGGGACACTCTTTGTTTGCCACCCACAAATCTGACTGCCTCCGCCAAAACTATGGCGGTTTACTACGATGAATCGCTCAACCGCGACCACTCCGAAACTTGTTGAACTAAAACCGCAGGTAGATGCCTTGCACTTTTTAGCAAAAAGCCGGCGTGGTTAGAATTCCTCAATTCATCGTAGTAAACCGGCATAGTTTCGTATTTCTAGCAGCTCCAAATTCGTCAATACGTCGGCGTTTGCGAAAAAAGCCCGACCTCCGTGGGAGATCGGGCTTATAGGGCTCAGTTAAACCAAACCTACACGGTCAAATGACCCGCAGGTTACATCTGCTCGGGCGCGGAAACGCCAACGAGGGTGAGCACCAGGGCGAGCGTCACGCGGACGGCATCGCAAGCGGCCAGACGGGCACGCGAAAGCTCGGGGTCGACGGGACGACCCTCGCTCGGCAGAACCTGGCAGGCAGCGTAGAAGCTGTGGAAGTCACCGGCGAGCTCCTCGGCAAAGTGCGTCAGACGGAACGGAGCGCGGTCGCGAGCGCAGCTGGCGATCAGGTCGGTAAGCTCGTTAAGCTTGCGCGAAAGGGCAAGCTCGGTCGGGTCGGTCAGCAGCGAGTAATCGACGTTCTCACCGATGGCCTTGGCGGCAACGGCCTTCATGCCCATCTCGTCGGCCTGCTCAGGCGTTACGTCAGCGGCACGGCGCAGGATGGAGCAGACGCGAGCGTGAGCGTACTGCACGTAATAGACCGGGTTGGAGTTGTCGCGCTTCTTAACGGCCTCAATGTCGAAGTCGACCATCTGGTTGGAGCTCTTGGAGATGAGCGTGTAGCGAGCGGCATCGGAGCCGACCTCGTCGACGAGCTCCTGCAGGGTCACCATGGTGCCCTTGCGCTTGGACATACGGACGGGCTTGCCGTTACGCAGCAGGTTGACGAGCTGGCCCAGTAGAACCTCAAACTTGCCGGGGTAACCCAGAGCGTCGCAGACGCAGCGGACGCGCTCGATGTAGCCATGGTGGTCGGCACCCCAGATGTCGATGACGTGGTCAACGCGCTGGAACTTATCCCAGTGATAGGCAACGTCGGAGGCGAAGTAGGTGTACTCGCCGTCGGACTTGATCAGGACGCGGTCCTTGTCGTCGCCCAGATCGGTGGAGCGGAACCACAGGGCGCCGTCCTTGGTGTAGAGGTAGCCCATCTTGTCGAGCTTCTCAAAAGCGCGGTCGACGGCGGAGGTGCCGGCGGTCTCGCCCTCGGTGTCCTTCACATACAGCGAGCGCTCGGAGTACCAACGGTCAAAGTCGCAGTTGACGGCGTGGCAGAGGTCGCGCATGTTGTCGACCATCTTCACGTAGCCGCGCTCACGGAAGCTCTCCATACGCTCCTGCGGATCGGCGTCGACCCACTTGTCGCCGTCGGTGCGCCAGAACTCGGCGGCCTCGTCGATGATGTAGTCGCCGCCGTAAGAGTCCTTGCCCAAGGTCTCGGCAAAGTTGTCCTGATACGGATGGGTCTCGGGGTGCTCGTCGTTCTCGTCGGCAACAAAGGCGTCACGGTCGGCGATCAGCAGCTTGTGAGCCTCGTCGATATCAACGCCCTGCTTGGCGATGATGTCGGCAAGCTGCATATAGCGCGTGCTGATGGAGTTGCCAAAGGTGTTCATCTGAGAGCCGTGGTCATTGATGTAGAACTCACGCTGGATGTCGTAACCGGCGTGGTCCATAACGCGGCAGAGCGAATCGCCCAGCGCGGCCCAGCGGCCGTGGCCGATGTGCATGGGGCCGACGGGGTTGGCGGAAACGAACTCGACCTGGGTCTTCAGGCCACCACCGACGTTGGACTTAGCGAAGTCCATGCCCTTCTCGCGAGCCTCGCCAAAGATGGCATTCTTGACGGCAACGGAGAGGTAGAAGTTGATAAAGCCGGGGCCTGCGATTTCGACCTTCTCAATCGCGGGGTCCTCGGGCATATGGGCAACGATGGCCTCGGCGATCTTGCGCGGGGCGCAGTGAGCCAGCTTGGCGGACTTCAGGGCCATGGTGGAGGTCCACTCGCCATGAGAAGTGTCAGCCGGTCGCTCGATAGCGCAATCGTCAAGTTCAAATGCGGAAAGGTCGCCGGCCTCCTGGGCCGCAGCAAGCGCAGCGCGTACCAGCTCTTCAATCTTCTCGGGCATAGATCCTCCTTGTGTTAAAGCCCCCGAGCTCTTGGTCACTCGTAGGGCAAAAGCCAGAGTTTGTAGCACTCTATCACAAGCGAGGGACACTGTCGCAGGGTAAAGCCAATCGAAATTGCATATGCACAAAATTGACTACAGCTTGTATGGAGTCACTCAAAGATACCGGTCTGCCTGCAGATTATGCACGCGTTGAAAATGCATAAAGGTGTGAATGAGCTGTGTCTTTTATCGAATACTCTTACCTATCAGAGTTGTGTGCTTTTCCTGCATAAAGCGAGGATTTGCGCACGTCAGCGTGTTATTCTAGACATACGTAAATTCGTATAAGTTGGAGGTAGCATGTTCTCAATCGGTCAACACGTCATTCATCCGGGTCAGGGAGTCTGCACCGTCGTCGGTTTTAGGGACGACACGCCGCAGCCCATGTTGTTGCTCGAGGCCAAGCAGGGGCATGCGCAGACGATCCTTATGTACCCCGTGGCGCAGGCCGACCGTCTGCATGCCGCCATCTCTCAGCAAGATGCCGAGCATCTGCTGAGCCACTATGACGAGCTGGAGTGCGACACCTTTACCGAGCGCAACAGCTCGCTTGAAGAGACACACTTTAAGCAGCAGCTCAAGCTGGGCGCGCCCGAGACGGTCCGCGTGGCAAAGACCATGATGCACCGCATTCGCCAGGCCGAGGAAGCCGATAAAAAGCCCAGCTCTTACTATATGCGTGTACTCAAGGAAGCCAAGCGCCGCTCCATCGAGGAGTTCGCCGTGGCATTGGGCGTCACCGAGGAGGCCGCCGAAGCCCGCCTAGCCCAAGCCGCCCTCAACTAACCCATCCGCGCCAAAAACCACCACAAAGGGGACAGGCACCTTTGTGGTGGTTTTTTCGTTCTAGTCGTTCTAGTAGTATTCATTCTTAGCGATACCTGCGAGCACAAGGAGTCTTTTATGGCAGAGCCACTTTCCGCCGGAATCACCCGCGACCGTGCGTTCGAATTGCTCAACGAGCACAATAAGGACCCGTTCCACATCACCCACGGCGAAACGGTCGAGGGCACCATGCGCTACTTTGCGCGCGAGTTCGACCCCGAGAACGAGGAGTTTTGGGGCATCGTCGGTCTGCTGCACGACCTAGATTGGGAGGAGCATGAGGACGACCCCATGAACCACACCATCTATGCGGCCGAGATCCTTGAAGGCGAGGGCGCCTCTCCCGATCTCATTCGCGCCATTCAGACGCACACGTCGGACTTCAACACCTCGCTGCCCAAGCCCGAGCTGCAGATGGAAAAGATCCTGTTTGCCTGCGACGAGCTCACCGGCTTGATCGGTGCTGCCGTCATCATGCGTCCGAGTAAGAGCGTCATGGACTTTACGACCAAGTCGCTCAAGAAGAAGTTCAAGGACAAGCGCTTTGCCGCCGGCTGCTCGCGCGACGTGATTACGCAGGGTGCCGAGATGCTGGGCTGGGAGCTCCCCGAGCTCTTCGACCGTACCATCGCGGCCATGCAGTCCTTCGCCCCCGACCGCGATACCTTCCAGGCCTAACCGCCCACGCCACCTAAA
>URNQ01000155.1 GCA_900549245.1 uncultured Collinsella sp. | reverse complement strand
TGGCGGCCACGGGGAAGGCGAACAGGGGGATATTGCGCCACAGCGAGCCGGTGGTCATGTCAATGTGCTTAGATACGGTGTCAGCCATATGCTCTCAATCTCTAATATGCTCTTTCGTGCTTATTTGCGCAGATGATGATACTCCTAATCGACTAGTCGTTGGGGGCGTTCTTAAACGACTAGTCATTCAAGAACGTCCCCAATGACTAGGCGGGGAAGGCGTGCGACAATGGTGGGCGTTGTGTTGTTCGCGCTAAGGAGTTGCCATGTTGTTGTGTCCCGTTTGCCATGAGCCGTTGGTGGACGACGAGCGCGGTGCTGCATGCGCGGGCGGACACTGGTTTGACCGTGCGCGCGAGGGCTATCTATATCTGCTGCGCTCGTCCAAGAGCGGCGACTCCATGGGCGATCCCAAGTCGCAGGCGCGCAGCCGTCGTGACTTTCTGAACTGTGGCTACTATGCACCGTTGCGCGATGCAATGGTCGAGCTGGTGCGCAAGCAGGTGTCTGGCCGTGCAGCATCTACGGGCGACCCCATGACTTTGCTCGACATTTGCTGTGGCGAGGGCTACTACACCAGTGCCATGGGCGCGGTTCCGGGTGTGGGTGCTTACGGTTTCGACCTGGGCAAAGAGATGGTGCGCCTTGCCGCCAAGCGCGGCGATGCGACCTATTTCGTGGCCAACATGAAGGATATCCCCGTGGCCGATGGCGCCTTCGATATGGTGACCGAGCTCTTTGCTCCCTTTAACGAGCGCGAATTTGCCCGCGTGCTGGCGCCAGAGGGCTCGCTCTACACCGTGGTGCCGGGCGCCCGTCATCTCTTTGGGCTTAAGGAGGTGCTCTACGACACGCCGTACCTTAACGATGAGAAGCTGCCGAAGACCACCGAGCTCGAGTTAGTCGGAATGCAGCGGGTGTCTGCGAATATTACGCTTCAGACCCAGGCCGACATCGAGGCAGTGTTCCAGATGACGCCGTACTACTACCGTACGCGCCCTTCCGACAAAGAACGCCTGGCAAATTTGGACACCCTTCAAACCGACATCGACTTCATCATCGCCGAGTACCGCCACTAACCTACCAAAAAGGGACAGATTTATTTTGGCAGGTTTTATCTGGGAAAACGTAAAGGGTCGACCGCGGAGATGCGCGATCGGCCCTTTTTAGTTGCTTGGCTGAAACAGAGGTTATGAGAAGCGGGCGCTTACAGGCGGTCCTTGTTCTCGGCCTTAACGGCGTGTGCCTGCTGAACAAAGAACAGGTCGTACACCACGATGACAAAGGCGCCAAAGTTGATGGCGTCGCCGCCAAACGCGGGAAGCGTGAGCACCGCTTGGGCAAGCGTGGCGACCGCGGCAACAATACCGAGCTTAAACGCGCCGTCCACCTGCGAAGGCTTGTTGGCGCCCTTGATACCGGCGACGCCTGCGGCAAGGTCGACGAGACCCTTGGCGATAAGCACGACCGCTGCGAGCGTGGCGTACGAACCGTACGTGGAATCGAGACCGCCCGTGGCGATACCGACGCCGGCGGTGACGAGGCTGGCGATGCCCAAAACAAAGTAGATGAGAGCAAGGATTTTGAGAGTCTTGCGAGTGAAGCTCATGGCTGGTCCTTTCGATACGAGTACGCCAACTTGGCGCACCCAATGTACTGCACATATGGTGAAGCACATTGTAGTTCAACGCGGCGATGCATGCGTTTGAAAGCGTCTCTTGCCTGTACGGTCCAACCTTTCAAAAAGGAAAGCTGGACGTAAGCCAAATCGATGGCAGCTCATGTGCGGCGCTGCGATGATGAGGTCGTAACAAGGAGCTGGTCTCAAGGAGGAGCCATGATGTACGGAGCAGGGCAAGTGCGTGAGCCGCGGTCGTTGGGAAGGCGCATGGGTGATTCCGTGATCGCTGCCGTGTGCACGGGATTGATGGCGGTGCTTTGCATTGGGATGCTGTGGGCCATGTCACATGTGGGACAATAGCGGACGGTTGGGTGTCGTCATGAACGGCGCCCACGTATTCGTTTTGCTTGCTAAGGAGTACCCATGGGCGTCGTCGATCCCTTTTCTGTTGCTCGGGCCGCGGGGCTTGAGCTGACCGGGAAGCCCGAGGGCCTCACGCTCACCGACGGCACGATGGAGCTGCGTGCCGATTTTGGCCGCATGCTGCCGCGACTCAAGCAGGGCCGTCTGCAGCAAGAGCTGTTGGTGAAGGCTGCGCGTGCAAAAGGCATCGAGCGGCCGTGGGCAATTGACGCCACGGCAGGCTTTGGCGAGGATTCGCTGCTGCTCGCGGCCGCGGGCTTTGCGGTCGATTTGTATGACCAGGATTGCGTGATTGCGGCGCTCCTCAAGGATGCCTTGGACCGCGCGGCAGATGATCCGGCGCTTGCGACAGCCGTGGCGCGCATGCGCTTACATGCGGGCGAGGACAGTATTACCGGCCTTCGCCATACGGCTGAGCTGATCGGGCGGGGCGAGCTTGCCGCCCCCGACGTGGTGTATCTGGACCCCATGTTTCCCGAGCGCACCAAGAGCGCGGCGGTGAAAAAGAAGTTCCAACTTTTGCATCATCTGGAACAGCCGTGTGCCGATGAGGAGACGCTGGTCGAAGCTGCGCTTGCGGCGCACCCGCGCAAGGTCGTTATCAAGCGACCGGTGAAGGGGCCACTGCTTGCCGGCGTTAAGCCGAGCTATCAGCTTGCGGGCAAGGCCGTTCGCTACGATGTGTTAGTGCCGCCGCGCCCGTAACTTGCGTGCGATTACCGGCGCTTCGCTAGCGCCGTGCCGATGCAGCGTCTATTTCCATGGGTGCGACGTCAGGTGCCATCCACCGCAGTATTCGCATTTGTAGCAGGCCAAACCACGCCGCCCGCGGTTTTCGCAGTCGGCCATAACTGCCTCGGCCTCGGCGCGCGTATCGTAACGGTTTTTGCGTTCGCACGACTTGTAGCGCCAGGCTTCATTGCGCTCGTCGTTCAGGGCGTCGCGGCGCTCGTCTTCGCGCGCAAACAGGTAGCTCATATCGCCGCCGGTGGCAGCGCCCAAAAACTCGCTTTTGGCCTTTGACCAGGCGGCTCGCTTTTTGCTTCCCATCTGCATCGCGCCCCTCTCCAAACGTTGGTATCATTGCTCAATCAAAGTGATACCAATAAACGTGAGGTCGCCGCGTGATGATCAGAAAAACCCTCGATACCGACATTCCCGCCGTCATGGCTATCTATGACGCGGCCCGCGCCTTTATGCGCGCGCATGGCAACGCCACGCAGTGGCCCGAGGGCACGCCTTCTGCCGAGCAGCTGGCTGCCGATATCGCCGCCGGTGGCAGCTATGTGTGCGAAGTCGATGGTCGCGTGGTGGCGACGTTTGCCTTTTTACCGGGCCCGGACGAGTGCTATGACGTAATTGAGGACGGTCAATGGCGTAGCGACACTCCGTACGCCGTGCTGCACCGTGTGGCATCCGACGGCACCGTGCACGGTATCGCGGCCGCGATGTTTGCCTTTGCCAAGGAGCGTGCCGATCACCTGCGCATCGACACACATCAGGACAACCTGCCCATGCAGGGAGCCATTGCCAAGGCCGGGTTTAAGCGCGCCGGTATCGTATATGTGTCGGACGGTACGCCGCGTGTTGCGTTTGACTGGCTGCGCGAGGCGTAAGAGCGACGCCTCATATCAATAATTCATGCGAACGAAACTGGCCCAGGTGGGGTCATTTTCGTTCGCTGTGCTGATTTGCAAGCCGGCTTTCGCAAGGCGCGAACCTACGAAAATCGCCGCGCGGCAACGCGGGGCGATGAGCTCGGTCGGGGGATAGGGCCCGCTTCGCCCGCCGGCCCGTAAATTGTATCATCCAGTGTGGAACGAGGGTGCCCGTTGCCGCGTGCGATGGGCTTGCAATAAGAGGAGAGCCATGTCGAAGCAAGCGGTCGCTGGAATCTTGGCGCATGTCGATGCCGGCAAGACCACGCTGGCCGAGGCCATGCTGTTTAACGCGGGCCGCATTCGCAAGCGCGGCCGCGTTGACGATGGCGACTCGCATCTGGATACGAACGAGATTGAGCGTGAGCGCGGTATCACGATCTTCTCGTCGCAGGCTGTGCTCGACCATGGTGACACCCACGTTATGCTCGTGGACGCTCCCGGCCATGTCGATTTTTCTGCCGAGGCGGAGCGCACGCTGCGTGCCCTGGACTACGCGATTCTGGTGGTAGGCGCCAACGATGGCGTACAGGGGCACACCGAAACCCTGTGGCGCCTGCTTGCGCGCTATGACATCCCGACGTTCATCTTTATCAACAAGATCGATTTGGAGAATCCCGGCCGCGATGTTTTGCTGGCACAACTTGGGCAACGTCTTTCTGAGGGGTGCCTGGATGCCAACGAACTGCTGGCGGGTGGCGCCGTTCAGGAGGACGCTGCTGCGTTGGACGAAGCGGCGCTCGAGGAGTTTCTTGAGGCGGGTGAGCTTTCCTCCGCGACGCTGTCGCGCATGGTTGCTGAGCGCAAGCTCTTTCCCTGCTTTGCCGGCTCGGCGCTCAAGGACCAAGGTGTGGACGAGCTGTTGGATGGTATATGCGCGCTGATGCGCGAACAGGCGTGGCTCCCGGAGTTTGCCGCCCGCGTCTATCGCGTCAGCCGCGGGGGGCCCGCGCAATGACG
>URNQ01000154.1 GCA_900549245.1 uncultured Collinsella sp. | reverse complement strand
AGCCACTGCCGTGGTTGCCGAGGGCACCGAATCAGGCGGCCATATTGGCGAGACCTCGACGATGGCACTGGTGCCGCAGGTCGTCGATGCAGTCGACATTCCCGTCGTGGCTGCCGGCGGCATCGCCGATGGCCGTGGTGTGGCGGCCGCCTTTATGCTCGGCGCTGCCGGCGTCCAGGTGGGAACACGCTTTCTGGTCGCAAACGAGTGCACCGTATCCGAACAGTACAAAGAGCTGGTGCTCAAGGCAGGCGATACGTCGACGCGTGCGACCGGTCGCTCGACGGGGCATCCGGTTCGCGCCCTCAAGAGCCCCTTCACCAACGCGTATGCCAAGAACGAGGCGGCGGGCGCAAGCCCCGAGGAGCTCGGGGCCATGGGCACGGGCGCGCTTCGTAAAGCCGCAAAGGACGGAAATTACGAAGAGGGTTCGTATTTGTGTGGGCAGATCGCCGGCATGGTCAACGAGCGCCAAAGCGCACGTGAAATCGTTGACGACCTGGTCGATGGCGCCGAGCATGTCCTGAAGGGTGCGTCCGCATGGGTGGCGTAGCGTTTCTGTTTGCCGGCCAGGGCGCCCAGCACCCCGCGATGGGCGTCGACCTCATCGAAGCATCGCCGGCGGCCGCCGAGGTGTTCGCCATTGCCGACGAGGTGCGCCCGGGGACCAGCGAGCAGTGCCGAAGTGCCTCCAAGGAGGAGCTCTCGCAGACCGAGAACACGCAACCGTGCGTGTTCGTTCACGACCTGGCAGCGGCTGCCGCCCTGCGTGAGCGCGGCGTGGTACCTGCCGCCTGTGCGGGTTTTTCGCTGGGCGAGGTCGCCGCGCTCACCTTTGCGGGGGCATTCGATACGCGAGCGGGTTTTGAGCTCGTGTGTGAGCGCGCGGCATTGATGGCCACGGCGGCCGAGCGTCACCCCGGCGGCATGCGCGCCGTCATCAAACTCGATGCGGCGCAAGTCGAGAACCTGGCAAAACAGGCCGGCGAGAACTGCTGGCCGGTCAACTACAACAGTCCGCAGCAGACGGTTGTTGCCGGAGCGCCCGAGGCGCTGCAGGAGCTCGACGTCCTAGTAAAAGAGGCTGGCGGCCGCGCCATGAAAGTCGCGGTGTCGGGTGCATTCCATAGCCCCTATATGGCCGAGGCGACTGAGGGGCTGGCGACGTATATCCAAGCCGGCCACGCGCTGTCTCCGCTGCTGATTCCGGTCATGGCAAACATGACGGCGGCGCCCTATCCGGCGGACCCGCGAGCGGCATCGGATGTCTTGGCCAACCAGGTGAGCCATGCCGTTCGCTGGGTCGACACGCTGCATGCTCTGCAAGATCAGGGCATCGACACGTTTATTGAGGTCGGCCCTGGTAAAACGCTGTCGGGCCTGGTCAAGCGTACGCTGAGCGACGTTCGCGTGTATTCGTGCGAAACGGCCGAGCAGGTCGCAGCTATTGCCGACGAGCTCGCATAGTCCACAGGGCTGTAACCCGAAAGGAATGACATGGGCAACTTGAACAACGGCACGCTCGAGCGCAACGACTCACGTCGCGTGGCACTGGTCACGGGCGGCTCGCGTGGTATCGGCCGCGCTTGTGCCGTGGGCCTGGCGGAGGATGGCTACGATATCGCCGTCGTCTATGCCGGCAGCGTCGATGCGGCGCGCGAGACATGCGAAGCCTGTGAGGCGGCTGGCGCCACGGCGCGCGCATATCAATGTGACGTGGCCAACCCCGATGCCGTCAACGCGTGCGTGGAGACGGTCCTCAACGACTTTGGCTCCATTTGGGCGCTTGTCAACAACGCCGGCATCACCCGCGATGGCCTGCTCATGCGTATGGGCGATGACGCCTTCGATCGCGTGCTCGATGTCAATCTCAAGGGCACGTTCAACACGACGCGTGCGCTCACCAAGACCTTTATGCGCCAGCGCGGCGGTTGCGTCATCAACATGAGCTCGGTCGTGGGCCTGATGGGCAATGCCGGGCAGGCCAACTATGCTGCCTCCAAGGCGGGCGTCATCGGCCTGACCAAGGCGGTGGCGCGCGAGCTTGCGCCCCGCGGCGTACGAGTGAACGCGGTCGCTCCCGGGTTTGTCGAGACCGATATGACGGCAAAGCTCTCGGAGAAGGTGCGTGTGGCAACCGAGGAGCAGATTCCCCTGAAGCGCATGGCGCGCCCCGAGGAAGTGGCCGGCGTGGTGCGCTTTTTGGCGAGTGATGCGGCTGCCTACATTACGGGTGAGGTCGTGCGCGTCGACGGCGGAATGGCGATGTAGAAACCAGGGCCGAAGAATGGCTTGGATGAGGAGAGCATGATGGAACAGAGAGTTGCAATCACCGGCATCGGTGCCGTATCGCCGCTCGGCAACACCGCGCTTGCCACCTGGGCGGCCATGTGCGCCGGGACCTGTGGCATCGGCCCGATTACGCACTTTGATACGGATGCGTTTGCCGTCAAGGTGGCGGCCGAGGTCAAGGGCTTTGACGGCAACGACTACTTTGGCAAGCACGATGCCAAGCACCTGGACCCCTGCGTTCAGTTTGCACTGGCGGCGTCGGACGAGGCCATGCACGATGCGGGCTTTGATGTCGAAGGCGCCATCGATCGCGAGCGCCTGGGCGTCTACGTGGGGTCGGGCGTGGGCGGCATGCAGACGCTCGTCGACAACGTCCAACCGATCGCCGATCGTGGGCCCCGCCGCGCATCGCCATACATGATTGCGATGATGATCCCCAATATGGCTTCGGGCAATATCGCGATCCGTCACAAGGCAAAGGGACCGACCCTGCCCGTCGTGACTGCTTGCGCGACCTCGGCCCATGCGGTGGGCGAGGCGTTCCGCGCCATCAAACACGGCTATGCTGATGCGATTCTCGCCGGCGGTGCCGAGGCGGCCATCATCCCCGATGCCGTTGCGGGCTTTACGTCTTGCCGTGCGCTCACCGCTAATCCTGACCCGTCGACGGCATGCCGTCCGTTCGATGCGAATCGCGACGGCTTTGTGATGGGCGAGGGCGCCTGCGTGCTCGTACTCGAGAGCATGGAGCATGCGCAGGCCCGCGGTGCGCACATTTATGCCGAGGTCGTGGGCTACGGCAACACCGATGATGCTTATCACATCACAAGTCCCGATCCCGAGGCTGCCGGCATTGCCCGTGCGATATCGCTGGCGGTGGCCGAGGGCGACGTCAAGCCTTCCGAGGGCCTCTACATCAACGCCCACGGTACCTCGACTAAACTCAACGATTCGTCCGAGACGGCGGGCATTAAGCGGGCGCTCGGCGAGGATGCGGCGCGCGCCGCACACGTCTCGTCGACCAAGTCGATGACCGGCCATATGATCGGCGCCACGGGTGCCATCGAGGTCATGGCCTGCGCCATGGCACTCGAGCAGGGCGTGGTGCCGCCGACCATTAACTACCACACGCCCGATTCCGCCTGCGATCTTGATTACACGCCCAATCGCGCGGTTCGCGCCGACCTTACCTGGGCGCTTTCGACCAACCTGGGCTTTGGCGGGCACAACGCCGCCATCGCGCTGCGTAGATATACGAGGAGCTAGAGCATGGATTCCAAAAGACTTGCCGAGATAGCCGATGTGATGGAGGACCGCGGCCTCACGCGCGTACGCGTTGAGGAGCCCGATGGCACCGCGGTCGAACTCGAGCGCGCGAGTGTGGCGCAGCCGGTTGCCGTGCCCATGCCTATGCCGAGCGCCATGGCCGCTCAAGTTGCAGCTCCCACAGTCGCGCCTGCCGCACCGGAACCCGCCACGCAGACACCTGCCGCCGCGCCGGAGCCCAAGGGCACCGAGGTGACTGCTCCCATGGTGGGCGTCTTCTATGCTGCCCCTGCGCCGGGCGACGAGCCATTTGTGCGCGTGGGCTCCAAGGTCAAGGCCGGCGAGACCCTCTGCATCATCGAGGCCATGAAGGTTCTCAACGAGGTGACGGCCGAGGCAGACGGTGAGGTGCTCGAGATCTGCGTGGCCGACGGCGACCTCGTGGAGTTTGGCAGCTGCCTCATGAGGATCGGATAGGTGATATCCATGAACAAAGAAGAGCTCAAGAAGCTGTTACCGCATCGCGAGCCGATGCTTTTGCTCGACGAAGCCGAGCTGGTGGGCGACGAGGCCCACGGCAAGATCACGATTACAGGCGACGAGTACTTTTTGCAGGGACATTTTCCGGGAAACCCGGTCGTTCCCGGCGTGATTCAGTGCGAGATGCTCGCCCAGAACTGCTGCGTGCTGCTGATGGGCGATGAGGAGGCGCGCGGCGCGACGCCGTTCTACACGAGTCTGGACAAGGTGCGCTTTAAGCGTCCGGTGCGCCCGGGCGACACGGTGGATCTAGTGTGCTCCATCACGCGTGCGCGCGGGCCGTTCCGCTTTGCGACGGGTACTGCGAGCGTCAACGGTGAGGTTTGCTGCCGCGCCGATATGTCTTTTGCACTCATGCACGAAAGTTAAGGAAGGCTCCATGTTCGACAAAGTGCTCATCGCCAACCGCGGCGAAGTCGCGGTCCGTGTTATCCGCGCGTGCCGCGATATGGGCATCAAGACCGTCGCCGTTTATTCCACGGCCGATGCGGACGCGCTACACGTGCAGCTTGCCGACGAGGCGTATTGCATCGGCGGCCCGCGGCTTGCCGCGGGCCACCCCAACGCACACCTCGGGGCT
>URNQ01000153.1 GCA_900549245.1 uncultured Collinsella sp. | reverse complement strand
TCGATATGGCTTCTGGGCTGGATCGGCGTCGACAACGTCCAGCAAGGTTAACAAGCCAGCGTCGAATTTCCGGCGTGCTTTAGCTGAAAGAAAAGATGGCATGCGGAGCTTTGCTCCGCATTTGGGATGGGAGCTCCCGCGGCTCCCGAGGGGCGTCTCTCATGCAAAAACTTTTGTTGGGTAAAGTCCGAGGTCAGTGGCGTTTTATACCGAGAATTTCAAAAAAGTTGAAAATTCATTACAAATTTGCGTTGACTTTAGGTAACTAAAGTTTCATACTGCTTTTCATCCACTGGGGGATGTGAACCGCACGGATCGTTCGCATCATGATTGAAGAGGATTTCTTAGACATGTTCACGCATCAGCTAAACATTATCAGCGTAGTAATTATCTGATGCGGGTTAGCACATACAGCTAGCCCGTACGATAACGGGCGGCTGATGAAGATGAGGGCCGTCGAGCGCAACCGACGGCCCTCATTTTTTATGTCTAGGAAGTTCTTTTTAGAGGAGGAAATGTAATGAACGGAGTTTTGCTCATGGTTGTGGCCGCGGCGGTGCTCGCCTGCGGCTATCTGGGCTACGGCCGCTGGCTGGCCAACAAGTGGGGCGTTGACAAAGAGGCCCTCACGCCGGCCAAGCGCATGAAGGACGGCAAGAGCTTCTCGCCCGTCTCCGCCTTTACCGCGTTCTCGCACCAGTTCAGCTCGATCTGCGGTGCTGGCCCTGTCACGGGTACGATCGTCGCCATGGCCTTTGGCTGGCTGCCCGTCGTGCTCTGGGTCCTCGTCGGCGGCATCTTCTTTGGCGCCGTCCACGACTTTGGTGCTCTGTACGCTTCGATGAAGAACAACGGCAAGTCGCTCGCTCAGCTCATCGAGAAGTACATCGGCAAGACCGGCCGTCGCCTGTTCCTGCTGTTCTGCTGGCTGTTCTGCATCATCGTCATCGCCGCCTTCACTGACATGGTCTGCAAGACGTTCATGTTCACCCCGGCCGTTGACGCTTCTGGCGCCGCTACCGGTGCCATCGACTTCACCAAGTCCTATGCCGCTGGCTGCGCTGGCACCATCTCCATCCTGTTCACCTTCGTCGCTATCGCCTTTGGTTGGGCCCAGAAGAAGTTCAACCTCACCGGTGCCGCCGAGTTCGTCACCGGCGTGGTCCTCATGGTTCTCATGTTCGCCGTCGGTATGCAGTTCCCGGTCTACCTGGATAAGTTCCAGTGGTTCGCCGTCGTCATGGTCTACCTGGTCTTCGCTGGCGCTATGCCCATCCAGATGCTCAAGACCCCGCGTGACTACCTCACTTCCATCATGATGATCGTCATGATCGTTTGCGCTGTCCTCGGCATCGTCGTCCTGGGCGTCAACGGTCAGGCCACCATCACCGCTCCGGTCTTCACCGGCTTCTCCACTGCCTCCGGCATGATGTTCCCGGTCCTGTTCGTTTCCGTCGCTTGCGGTGCTCTCTCCGGTTTCCACAGCCTCGTTTCTTCCGGCACCTCTTCTAAGCAGGTCGAGAAGGAGCAGGACGCCGTCAAGGTCGGTTATGGCGCCATGATCGTCGAGTCCTTCGTCGGCATCCTTGCCATCATCGTCGCCGGCATCATGTTCTCCGACATGAACACCGCCGGCACCGGTGCCCTCAACGCCGGCGTCGCTTCCACCCCGTTCCAGATCTTCGCCGCTGGTATCTCCCGCGGTATGCAGGCCTTCGGTGTTGACGGCACGCTCGCTACCGTCTTTATGACCATGAACGTTTCCGCTCTGGCCCTGACCTCGCTCGATGCCGTCGCCCGCATCGCCCGCACCTCGTTCTCCGAGTTCTTTGCCCAGACCAACGACGCCCTGGCCATCGAGTCCAAGGCCGGCTACATGAAGGTTCTCGGCAACCCCTGGTTCGCCACGGTCGTCACCCTGCTTCCCGGTCTCGCCCTTGCCTTTGGTGGCTATGCCAACATCTGGCCGCTCTTTGGTGCTTCCAACCAGCTGCTCGGCGGTATGACCATGATCACCCTCGCCGTGTTCTGCAAGTGCACCGGCCGCAAGGGCTGGATGCTCTACGTGCCCGTCGCCTTCCTGCTCTGCTGCACCTTCACCTCGCTGGTCCAGAGCGCCATGGGCTGCATGACCGCTGTCCAGGCTTACGGCTTCTTCGGCACCATCCCGGCTACCGCCACCACGGCCGCAGGGTGACGGCCCCCCCCCCCCCCGGCCGCCGTCTCCGTCGCCGCCACCAAGGGCCTGCAGCTCGTTTTCGCCGTCCTGCTGATGGTCCTGGGCCTCATCGTCGCCGCCAACTGCCTCAAGGAGTTCTTCGGCAAGGAGGCCGGCTCCATGCCTGACGAGGAGCCCGAGTGGTCCGAGATGGGCAAGGCCGAGTACGGTCGCGCCGCTGCCGCTGAAGCTCCTGCCGACGCCGAGGCCGCCAAGGCCTAGTCGGTCGGACGGGTTGAATCTCCCATCTATTTGACTCGGAAAGACCGGGTCCGCAATCAAGCGGACCCGGTCTTTTTTCTTGTGAGAACAGGTGGTGCAAGGGCGTTCTCGCAGATGTTTTGCGTGGATAGGCTCGTGCGTTGTACCATAAGGACGTATATGTGTGCATATGAAAGGGGCCCCGTGGCCAAGACGGTATATTCCGATAATCAAAACAATGTCGATGCTCTGGCTGAGCGTCTGAGCAGCCAGACGTCGCTTTCTGCCGAGCGCGCCAAGCTGGTTGCCTACGACCTGCTCTGCCGCAAGGCGCTCAAGATTAAGTCGAGCGCGCTGGCGCAGATTTTCCGCTCCGTCGATAAGGAATGCGACACCAAGGTGATGCGCGACGAACTCATCGCGGCAAAGATCGTTACCAAGATCGAGGGCAGCGGCATTAACGGGCGCCCGGCGTTCTATACCATCAATGCCGAGATCCGCGATGCCCAAGAGCAGCCTGCCGAGTCCGTCGAAGATTTTGTCGTCGAGGATTTCGCTGACGTGCCTGCTGTGGAAGAAGTTGCTCCGCGTGAGCATGTCGATACCGATGAGTTGCTCGATGAGAACGTCGTGCGTGCCTTTACGGCCAAGGCAGGACGCGGCGGTTTTGGCGGGGGCGGCAAGCGCGATGCACAGCGCCGCGCCCAGCAGGAGCGCTTCCGTCGCGCCGTTGCTCGAAAGGGCGAGACGGATGCCGAGGCTGTTGAGACCGAGGTTGCTGCCGAGTCGCAGAGGCCCGCGAAGGAGCAAAAGCCCGTGGAGGCCCAGGAGCCCCAGCGTCGCCGTGGTGCCCACTTTAAGGCTGCGCAGCAGGATGTCGCGCATGAGGTTGAAGAGCCTTCCGAGGCTGCAGACGATGTTGAGGAGTCTGCCAAGAAGGCTCCGGGTTCGTGTCGTCCCGGTCGCGGTTTTGCGGGACGCGCGTATCCCGTAAAGCGTCAGGAGAAGGGCGAGCCGGCTTCGACCGCTCAGGACAAGAAGGCCGAACAAACCGAGAAAACCGTGGAGCCGGCGGCTCGCGAACAGAAGCCTGTTGAGCCGCAGCTTGAGGTTGCTGCCGAGGCCAAGGGCCAGCAGCCTACTGATGAGCGGACGGAGCAGGGCGCGTCGAGCAGGCCTCGCCGCCGTCGCCATCGCGGGGGCCGCAGTTCCCATGCCGAGACTGCAGCCGAGAAGACCACGCCGCAGGACGAGGATGCGAAGGCCGAGGTTTCTTCGGGGCAGCCTAAGCGCCAGCCGGCGAAGGAGAGCAAGTCCGATCGTCCGCAGAAGCAGGCGTCTATGCCGAAGCGCGAGCGCAATTCCCAAGGCGATTCTAAGCGCAGGTCTCAGAAGAAGCCGGAGTCTGCCGCAGCAGATGCTGCTGCCCAGCAGCCCGAGCCGGCCGTCCACGGCGAGGTATCGGCGTTTGCCCTTGCCCGCGTTTTAGGCAGGCAGCTGCTCAAAGTTGTCCCTACGCCTACGGCGCTCTCTAAGATCAAGGAGCAGCAGACACAGATCGTAAAGGTCGAGGGCAAGGACGGCAAAAAGGCTCCGCAGCGCACCCAGCACAACGAGATGTCCAACCGCAAGATTGCCGAGGAGATTGCAATCATCCAGGCTTGGATCGAGCAGAACCGAGGTGCCGATACGCCGGTTGCTTCGCGTCGCCAGCGCGCCTACCAGATTTTTAACGATGAGAAGGCCTTTGACGGCAAGCACGGCGAGCGCCTAATTCGGCGTATGACCGAAAAGGGCATCAGCATGCAGGCGATTAAGGTCGCCCCCAACCGCCCCGTTCACTTTACGGGTTTCTTTACGCTGGGCGCCGATAAGCCGTTCATTATGGTCGAGAACCTGGACACCTACGACGAGATCGTCAGGCTACTGCGTGGCCGCAAGCACGCCAAGCTCTTTGGCATCAAGGTGGGCGGCGTGATTTTTGGCGGCGGATGCAAGGCGAGCGTCTCGCATGCCCTGGACGATTATCTGGCTGAGATCGGCTATCGCTTTAACTACGTCTACTACGTGGGCGATATCGACCGCGAGGGCGCGCGCATCGTCGAGCAGGCTCGCAATGCCAATGTGGTTGAGATTCGCCTGCATGCCGGCATGTACCGCGCCATGCTCGCCGAGCATAAGCGTCGCGTGAAGGCCGGCGGCGAGTGCGAGCCCGCGGCTGCCAACCAGGGCGTGCCGCAGAACTTGGCGGCGACGGTCAAGGAACTGCCCCTGGTCATCGCGAGTTC
>URNQ01000152.1 GCA_900549245.1 uncultured Collinsella sp. | reverse complement strand
AGCAGGGCCTGTCGGTGGTGTTCGGTGCTTCCCTGCCATATGCGCTCCTGTTCTATCCCGTCGTTCCGAGGGCTTTGGTATTTGGTCGCCTGCTCTACAGTCCTGACTCGCACGGAGGCCACATTAAGTGGCCTCCGGCTCGTGCGGAACTCGCGATCGACCAAATACCAAAGCCCTCGGAACTTAGGATACATGGTAGGGGCACGCTTGCTGCAAAATTCATCAGCTGGGAACCTATTCTGCGTCCCATGTTGACTCATCTTCGCCACCGGTTAATAAAAAAGAGGTACCGGTTGTTCCGGTACCTCTTTTTGGCGTGTTTCTATTTGGCTGTGGCTTTTCTCGTAAGCCTACAGGCCACAGGCTGCTTTGAGTTCTTCGACTCGGTCGGTCTTCTCCCAGGTAAAGTCGGCGTCTTCTCGGCCGAAGTGGCCGTAGGCTGCCGTCTTTTCGTAGATCGGTCGACGCAGGTCTAGGTCGCGGATGATTGCGCCCGGGCGCAGGTCGAAGGTCTTCTCGACGGCCTCGACGATCTTGTCCTCGGCAACATGCGCGGTACCGAAGGTGTCGACCATGATTGAGAGGGGCTTGGAAACGCCGATGGCGTAGGCAAGCTCGACTTCGCAGCGGTCGGCCAGACCGGCGGCGACCACGTTCTTAGCGACCCAGCGCGCGGCATACGCGGCGGAACGGTCGACCTTGGTGCAGTCCTTGCCGCTAAAGGCGCCGCCGCCGTGACGGCCGTAGCCGCCATACGTGTCGACGATGATCTTGCGGCCGGTGAGGCCCGTGTCGCCCATGGGGCCGCCTACGACAAAGCGACCGGTGGGGTTCACATAGATGTCCGCGTTGTCCCACGGCATGTTCTCAGCGGCCATGACCGGGGTGATGACGTGTTCGATGAGGTCGGCCTTGATCTTGCCCATGTCCTCGATCTCGGCGGCGTGCTGCGTGGAGATGACGATGGTCGTGACCTCGACGGGCTTGCCTTCCTCGTAGCGCACGGTGACCTGGGTTTTGCCGTCGGGACGCAGATAGGCGAGGGTACCGTCGTGACGCACGGCGGCCAGGCGCTCGGCCAGGCGGCTTGCCAGGTAGTGTGGCATGGGCATGAGGGTCTTGGTCTCGTTGGAGGCATAACCGAACATCATGCCCTGGTCGCCGGCACCGATCAGGTCGATCGGGTCGGTGGTAGCGCCGGTCTGTGTCTCGAAGGACTCGTCGACGCCCTGGGCGATATCGGGCGACTGCTCGTGGATGAGGCTCATAACGCCGCAGGTGTCGCAGTCAAAACCGAACTTGGCACGGTTGTAGCCAATGCGGCGGATGACGCCGCGGGCGATTTCCTGTACGTCGACGTAGGCCTGGGTGCGAATCTCGCCGGCGACGATGACCGTGCCGGTGGTCACGAGGGTCTCGCAGGCGCAGCGGACGTTCTCCACGTTGGCAGGCACGCCGTTGGGGGCGATGTAGCCCTGCTCCTGGAGCTCTATTTCTTTGGCGAGGATTGCGTCGAGGACGGCGTCGCTGATCTGGTCAGCGATCTTATCGGGATGACCTTCGGTCACCGACTCCGACGTAAAAACAAAGGACCCGTGTTGGGGTGGGATGGAACGAAGTTCTTCTGACATGATTGTCCTTTCAAAAACGTGTCCCGGCGACCGTTACCATTCCGCCGGGCTCTGTATGCAATGGCACATCATAGCGCGTAAATCCAACATTCACACCCTTTCCGCACCTACTCATTGGGTCGGTGCCCTTTGTGCGGAGGTGGGCATTGTTGCTTTATACTGGTGCGGTTAGACATCCATCCTGCAATCGAGGAGATTTCCATGGCATCAGACGTTCGCGTCCGCTTTGCACCCTCACCGACGGGCAAACTGCACATCGGCGGCGCCCGCACCGCTATCTATAACTGGGCTTTCGCCCGTGCAAACGGCGGCACGTTCATCCTGCGCATCGACGACACCGATCCCACCCGTTCCACCGACGAGAACACGCAGATCATTTTGCGCGCCATGCGTTGGCTGGGCTTGGACTGGGACGAGGGCCCCGAGGTGGGCGGCGACTATGGTCCCTATGCCCAGACCGAGCGCCTGGACCTGTACAAGCAGGCCGCCCAGAAGCTTTGGGATGAGGGCAAGGCCTATCCCTGCTTCTGCACCAAGGAGCAGCTCGATGCCGACCGCAAGGCCGCGCAGGAGCGCAAGGACCCCTTCCAGGGCTATCAGCGTCGTTGCCGCGATCTTGATCCCGAGGAGGCCCGCCGCCGCATCGAGGCCGGCGAGTCCTACGTCCTGCGCATCAAGGTGCCCGAGGACCGCGGCGACGTCGTCATCCACGACGCCGTCCACGGCGAGGTGACCTTCGACGCCAAGGAGCTCGACGACTTTGTCATCTTCCGCTCCGATGGCACACCCACGTACAACTTCGCGACCGTCGTCGACGACGCCATGATGAAGATTACCCATGTCATCCGCGGCGACGACCACCTGTCCAACACCCCGCGTCAGGTCATGGTCTACGAGGCCCTCGGCGCGCCCGTGCCTACGTTCGCTCACATCTCCATGATCTTGGGTGCCGACGGCAAGAAGCTCTCCAAGCGCCACGGCGCCACCTCGGTGGAGGAGTACCGCGACGCCGGTTACCTGTCCGACGCCTTCGTCAACTATCTGGCGCTGCTCGGCTGGTCGCTCGACGGCGAGACCACGATCATTCCGCGCGATGTCCTGGCCAGCAAGTTCTCGCTCGACCGCATCTCCAAGAACCCGGCGACCTTCGACCCCAAGAAACTCGACTGGGTCAACGCCGAGTACATCAACGGCATGTCCGATGCCCAGTTTGCCGACGAGATCATGGTCCCCGAGCTGCACGAGGCGGGTCTCATCGAGGGCAACGTCGAGTACGGCGCGCCAGATATCGACGCGCTTGCCGCCATCGTCAAGCCGCGCACCAAGATGCCGGCCGACGCCGTGACCGTCGCCGCTCCCATCTTCGCTACGGCCGAGACGCTCGAGTATGACGAGAAATCCGTTAACAAGGGCCTGGCTAAGGAAGGCATGGGCGCCATTCTGGATGCCGCCAAGGCCGCGCTCGAGGGCGTGGACAAGTGGACTGCCGAGGCCATCGACGCCGCGCTTGAGCCGCTGCCCGAGCAGATGGACCTCAAGAAGCGCGTGGTGTTCCAGGCCGTGCGCGTCGCCGTCTGCGGCAACATGGTGAGCCCTCCGCTGGGCGAGACCATGGCGCTCGTCGGCCGCGACGACTGCCTGGCGCGCATCGACCGCGCCCGCACGATGGCGCTGTAGTAGATGCGCAAACGCATGTATCCGAGCCCCGTTCCCTCGAGCGGGGCTCTTGTTTCTGTACCGATGAGTGGGTTGCTGGGACAAAATAATCAGTAGTGTTTGTCCCATGTTCGAGTGACGCAACGAGCTCGACACTCGTATCGGCCATGGGACAAACTCTACTGATTATTTTGTCCCACCCCTTTCAGGTCCGTTCGTTAGAGGTGGTGTATGGCTCAACAACTGTCGCTGTTTGGTTCGCCGGAACCGGAGGAAGCTCCGGTGAAGCCCAAGCCTGGCGCTGCCTCGGCTCAGTCTAAGCCTGCGCCCGAGCCCCCTGCCGCCTACGCGAGCGTGGTCCTCGACATCCCCACCCGTGCGCTGTCGGAACCGTTTGCTTACGGCATCCCCGAGTCCCTTGCCAACGAGGTCCAGATCGGATCCACGGTCCTGGTCCACTTTGGTAACCGTGCCGCCGCGGGCTATGTCGTCGACATTGCGCCTGATCTGGGCGATCTGCCGGGCAACAACGCCCTCGACCCCGTGCGCATCAAGCCCATCGAGGCCATCCTCAGCAAACCGCTCTTTACCGCCGAAGCCGCCCGCATCGCACGTTGGATGAGCCACGAGTATGTCGCGACGCTTTCCGAGTGCCTGCGCCTGTTCTTGCCTCCGGGTGGCAGCCCGCGTGTGGTCAAGGGCGACGACGGCGTGTGGACGGTTGAACGTCCAGCCGTCAAACCCATCCAAAACCGCTGGGTGATGCTTACGCCCGAAGGCTTTGACTACACGCCACCCAAGACCGCGGTCCGCCAGCGCCAACTCATCGAGGCGCTCCAGTGTGGTCCTGTCACGACGCGCGACCTCAACCTTCTCTATAACAGTATGTCGGCGACCATCAAGGCGCTCGAAAAACGCGGCGTCGTGGTGGTGGAGGAACGCCGTGCGTGGCGTGGCTGCAGCGAGCAGACCACGCTGTCCTCGGCAAGCGGCAAGGCGCCGGTCTCCCTTACCAACGGCCAGCAGCAAGCGCTTGCTCAGATCGAGCGCGCCCGCCTTGACGCCCATGGCGACGTGGTGCTGGTTGACGGCGTCACCGGCTCCGGCAAAACCGAGGTTTACCTCTCCGCTATCGAGCGCGTGCTCGCGGCAGGCCGCTCTGCCTGCGTGCTCGTGCCCGAGATCTCGCTGACGGCCCAGACCGTCGGCCGCTTCCGCTCGCGCTTTGGCGAGACGGTCGCCGTGTTCCATTCGCGTCTATCTGCTGGCGAGCGTCTGGACCAGTGGGATATGGTCGCCAGCGGTGCGGCCCGCGTGGTCGTCGGCGCTCGCTCGGCGCTCTTTTGCCCGCTCAGCGACTTGGGCCTCATCATCATCGACGAGGAGCACGAGACCAGTTACAAGCAGGGCTCCAGTCCGCGCTACCACGCGCGCGAGGTGGCGGCCGAGATGGCGCGGCGCTATCGCTGCCCGCTCGTGTTGGGCTCCGCCACGCCCTCGGCCGA
>URNQ01000151.1 GCA_900549245.1 uncultured Collinsella sp. | reverse complement strand
GCCGCGCGGCAAGGAGATATATTGCCAGACCGGAGGGGCGCCGGGGGCGGGAATCTGGGCGTACACATTTCCTACACAATTTGGGATCCGACTAACGTTTGCCAGCCGTTAACTACCGCTCGCCGAGCATCTCTTTATATAAGGCAGCCTCATGGTTAAAGCGGATACGTTCCCCTAGCTAAAGCACAGCCAGCATCGAGCAACTCATCACGTTCTTCCACCGAGAACCCCTCGGCGTAGACGCGCACCACTGGTTCGGTCCCGCTAGGACGGACCAGCAGCCACGTATCATCCTCGAATGCTAAACGCAAGCCATCCATATGACTAACGTTTTGCGGTACCTTGCCACAAATCGACTTGGGGTTTACGCCCGGCAGCAGGGTTCGTAACGTTTCGGCATCTTCGGCCTCAAGGCGCAAATCGCGTCGACCGTAACTCGTCTTACCAAATCTGTCCTCGAGTTGGTCGACCAGAACGCCCAAAGGCGCGTCCGTCTTTGCCATAAGCTCACACAGAATCAGACAGGCGAGGATTCCATCGCGCTCGGGCATATGCGCGGCGATGCCGATACCACCGGCTTCTTCGCCGCCTATGAGGACGCCGCCCTTCTTCATCTCCGCCGCTATATATTTGAAACCGACTGGTTTGA
Organism: uncultured Collinsella sp.; assembly: GCA_900549245.1. Classification (GTDB taxonomy): domain Bacteria; phylum Actinomycetota; class Coriobacteriia; order Coriobacteriales; family Coriobacteriaceae; genus Collinsella. The sequence continues at coordinate 4,145 of URNQ01000151.1, read as the reverse complement.
CGGTCACGCGGCAGCCAAGCGCCTCGGCAATGCGACGCACGAGCGTCGAGCATGAAAGATTGACGACGACGCGCCCCTCCAAATTACGAAATTGAACCAAGTCGCCCAAAACGAGCGCCATGATCTGATGCGGATGTATATATCTGCCGCGCTCGTCAACCGCGCCGATACGGTCGGCGTCGCCGTCGGTCACCAGGCCAGCGCAAGCTCCGTCCTCGATAACCGTATGCTCGCAAGCGTCCACCCACGGCTCAACGGGGTCGGGGCAGATATCTTCTTGGTCAGGCGCCTGCCCGGCGTGAATCTCGTGCACCTCAACGCCAAGCTCGCGCAGCAAGTCGGCTAGATAGCCCTGGGCTGCGCCGCCCATGGGGTCAACAACCACGCGCAGGTGCGCGGCGCGGATGGCTTCGGCATCGACAAATGATGCCACCGCTTGCATATAGTCAGGAATGATATCCGCGGTGCGATATTGCCCCTCGATCCCCATTGGCTCGGGAGCCATGGTCTCTTCGAGCTCTTCGATGACATCCTGGTTGGCGGTCGAGCCGTCACCCATGCGAATCTTGAGACACAGATAACCCTGCGGATGATGGGACCCCGTCACCATGAGCGCGCCGCACGCCTCACCGTCATAAGCCGCCGCCCACGTAAGGGCAGGGGTCGGAACAGGTCGCGAAGCGAGCACGGCGTCTAGCCCGTGCGCTGCTAGCACACCCGCCGCAAGCTCAGCGAACTCGCGCGCCAGGGGCCGAGTGTCGAACCCTATATATACCGTTTTGCCCGGATTGGTCTTTTGCCACAACTCGCCGACGGCATCGGCGATACGGGCAACGTTATCGGCAGTGAAGTCCTCATCGACGCGAGCGCGCCAACCGTCAGTTCCAAAATGAATTATCGCGCACACGCGCAGACACCTCACAGTGTTTTGATCATGGTACGCATGAGGTATACCCGCGATACACACTCGGCAACCTGCCGGCACCAGCATTCACCATTTGGGCAAATGCTGCCGAGGACATGCAGGCAATAAAAAAACCGCCCCGTATGGAGCGGTTTTGCCCTTTATATATCGAGCGCCTCGGCCATCGCTGCCGTAGTGATTGCCGTGGTTCCACAGCAACTGCCCACCATTGCGGCACCGGCATGTCTCCATTCGATGCATGCGCGCGCGAAAGCTTCGGGGTTCTCGTGCCATACGGGGCCATCCTGAGTCTGGACCGGATCGCCCACGTTGGGACGCACCGTGACGGGAGTAGTCGCCGATGCAACCATCCTGGGCACCGCCGCGTTCGCGGCCGCAAGCGAACAGCAATTAACACCAACCGAGTTTGCGCCGTGTTTTTCGGCGTACAAAACGGCTGCCTCGATGTTGAGGCCATCGCCCAACAGGTCGCCTTTGTCATCAACGACAAAACTCACCAGGACAGGCATGCCGTCAGCGGCATCTCGAGCGCCGGCAAGCATGGGCTGCAAATTACGGATAGACGTCACCGTCTCGATCAGCAGACCATCAACACCAGCATTGAGTAAGGCGTGCGCCTGTTCGCGCGCAATGCCTCGGATCTCACGAAACTCGGCAGAGTCCTCGGCAAACCACTCAATACCGATCGGACCCATCGAGCCCAGCAGCAGCTGAGGGTGCGCCTGGCGGGCATCGTCGACGGCCCCGCGATTGACCTCCGCCACGGACGGCGCAATCTGGTCGTGCTTGAGGGCATAGCTTGATGCCTGAAAGGTATTGGTAATGAGTACCTGCGCGCCGGCGGCGACATACAAGCGATGGATACGAGAAACGGTCTGCGGCTCTGCCAGATTCCAAAACGCCGGTGGAATATCGGCGGCATCGTACTCACTCAACAGAACACTGCCCATGGGGCCCTGCGCCAACAAGGTCTCGCTCGACAAGCGGCGCGTAAGTTCCTCGGCACCAAAGCGGTTGTAATAACTCGTATCCATATATATCCCGCTATTCCTCGACGCTGATTCCCTGCTTTTCGAGATAGGCGAGCCAGCGGCTCATCGTGTCCTCGGATAGCGCATGCTCCATCATGCAGGCCTCGGAATCGGCTCGCTCAAATTCGACACCGAGCTCCTGAACCAAAAACGTGCGGATGAGGCGATGACGGTACCAGATAGCCGTGCCAACCTCGCGGCCGCGATCGGTCAGGATTACCTTGCCGTAGTGCGATTGCTCGACAAGCTCGGATGCCTTGAGCGCCGAAACCGCTTTATTGACCGATGCCTTGGAGACGCCAAGGCGCTGCGCGATGTCGACCGATCGCACGCCGCTGGTTTCCCCCTCTTCGCTTTCAATGCGAACCATGCACTCCAAGTAGTCTTCGTTCGCCACCGTCAGATGTAGTTCGCGCGAGCTATTTGTCGTATCCATGATCTTCCGTCCCTTCTGCATTCAATGGCTGATTCTACCCCATCCAAGCGTCGCGGTATGCCGTGGCATACCGTGCTAGAGTTCTTGTTGCACACGACGACCAAGATTGGAGCGGTCTTTATGGAAAACACCACCACGAACCCCGATGTCCTCGAGCGCTTTTTGCGCTACGTCCAGATCAACACGCAGTCCGAGGATGCAAACTGCGACCAGGTACCTTCGAGCGCCGTTCAGCTTGACCTTGCCAACGTGCTGGCTGAAGAGCTGCGCGAGCTTGGTGCGGAAGATGCCCACGTGACCGAGCACGCCTATGTCTGCGCGCATATCCCCGCAAGTGCGGGCGCTGAGGACAAGCCCGCCCTGGGCCTGATCGCCCATCTCGACACCACCGAAGTTGCACCGGGCGCCGGCGTGAAGCCGCACATCGTACACTACGAAGGCGGCGACCTGGTCTGCGGCACGGTTGACGGTAAGCCCGTTGCCATGAGCACCGCCAAGCTTCCCGCCCTGAACGACCTCGCGGATGAGGACCTGGTCTGCAGCGATGGCACCACGCTTCTGGGCGCGGACGACAAGGCAGGCGTCGCCGAGATCATGTCGCTTGTCGCGCGTATCGCTCAGGACCCTTCTCTGCCCCATCCCGCACTCGGCATTTGCTTCTGCCCTGACGAGGAGATCGGTCACGGAGCCGAGCTGTTGGATATCGATACCTTTGGCTGCAAGTACGCCTACACGGTCGACGGCGGCCCCATCGGCGAGCTGGAGTGGGAGTGCTTTAACGCCGCCGAGGCGACCATCCGCTTTGAGGGCCAGTCCATCCACCCGGGCGACGCCAAGGGCCGTATGGTCAACGCAGGCAATCTGTTCTGCGACTTCAACGCGTTGCTCCCCTACGTGCAGCGCCCGGAGTATACGGAAGGCTACGAGGGCTTTTATCACCTTGAGGGTGTATCTGCGACCGTCGATCACGCCACGGCGCGCTATATCGTCCGCGACCATGACGCCGCCAAGTTCCAGCAGAAACTCGACCTTATTGATGCCGCCGCCTCGATGCTCAACCAGCGTCTGGGTGAGGAGCGCGTAACGGTCGAGATTAAGCAGCAGTATCGAAATATGGCCGAAATCGTTCGTGACTATCCCGAGCTTATTGATGTTGCCAAGGAAGCCTACCTTGCCTGCGGCGTTGAGCCCCAAGTGCTGCCGATTCGCGGCGGCACCGACGGCGCGCAGCTGTCGTTCCGCGGTCTGCCCTGCCCCAACCTTTCCACCGGCGGCTATTGCTATCACGGCGTCAACGAGTTCGTCCCGGTCAGTTCGCTCGTCAAGATGACCGACGTGCTCCAGGAGCTCGTCGCCCGCTTTGCATAAGCCTGGCTGCACAAGTCCAAAAGACGAATCGCCCCGTCCTCAACCAAGAACGGGGCGATTTTTTTGCTGCAATGTGAACAGGTTGACGCACGCCAGCCTCTTAACGCAAGGAGTGTCCCAAACTGCCGGCACAAAAGGAACGTCCCCAAGTGCCGCAAAATGACGACATCCACTCTCGCTTTGTGGGTAGTCATTGGGGAGGTTCTTGTTTGACTAGTCGTTTAAAAACGTCCCCAATGACTACCCAACGACTAGTCCGGACCAAGGCAACGCCGATGTTTTGGCAACGACAGCGAAAACCCGCCAGAGCGAGCAAGGTGCCTTGAAACGAGGCGGCATTGATCTTTTGATCATGCCGCCGAAGTTGAAAGGCAGATTGCCGCTC
>URNQ01000150.1 GCA_900549245.1 uncultured Collinsella sp. | reverse complement strand
TGGTGCGGCGTATAGGATTCGAACCTATGACGTTCTGATTCGTAGTCAGACCCTCTATCCAGCTGAGGTAACGCCGCAGCGCAAGACATATAAAACCACTTTAGCTTATTGGAGTCAAGCACAATTTCAAACTTTTTTGTGGAACGCAGTCTTGTCATGCTGCTCCGCATATACCGCCATTCCCCGTACGATCGATTGGCTTTTCGATCACGTCAAACTTAGCATCAAGTTCCCTCAGGAGCGATCTCACCCGCTGGGCACAATCATAATCGGCAAACGAGATGCTCAACATGCGAGCAACCTGATTAGATGTCTGGACCCCATAGAAATGCTCTAGGGCCACAAGCCCCTCGTGCGCCACAAACGTCTCAACCGCATGAGGCGACTCCTCGTAGCACCATTGCGTCAACGGCCCCTCGCTCGTCTGTCGAACCACCAGGCCACCCATGCCAGACGGCTCACACGTCACAAGCAGGTACTCCCCGCCCTCGTCGCTCTCAAACAAAACCACCCGATCATCAAACAGCTCCATCGCGTCCCCTTTCTCTCGCTCTTATTTAGCAAAAGCATAGCAGGTAGATGGCTGTATACAGAACAGTTGTTCGTGTGTTTTCTATTGAGCTGTCCGCACAGCATGGTATGGCCGCACACAAAAAGGGCACCCCAAAAAGGAGTGCCCTAGCAAATCGCTTATGCAGCCAATCTACGCGACCGGCTCGATCTTCTCGAGGCCGCCCATGTAGGGACGCAGAACCTCGGGGATCGTGATGGTGCCGTCAGCGTTCTGGTAGTTCTCCAGAATGGCTGCCATGGTACGGCCAGCCGGCAGACCGGAACCGTTGAGGGTGTGCAGATAGCGCGAACCCTTGAAGTTCTCGGGGTCGCGATACTTGATGTTGGCGCGACGGGCCTGGAAGTCACCGCAGTTGGAGCAGGAGCTGATCTCCTTGTAGGCGTTGTAGCTCGGCAGCCAGACCTCGACGTCGTAGGTCTGACGGGCGGAGAAGCCCAGGTCGCCGGTGCACAGGCTAATCACGCGATACGGAAGACCCAGCTGCTGCAGCAGGAACTCGGCCTCGGCGGTCATGCTCTCGAGCTCCTCGTCGGACTCCTCCGGCTTAGCGAACTTGACCATCTCGACCTTGTCGAACTCGTGCTGACGGATGATGCCACGGGTGTCGCGACCGGCGGAACCGGCCTCCTCGCGGAAGCAGGGGGTGAAGGCGGTGTAGCGGCGCGGCAGGGTGTCGGCGTCGAGGACCTCACCGGCGTGCAGGTTGGTGAGCACGACCTCGGCGGTGGGGATCAGGAAGTTGTCGCCCGAGACGTGATAGGCGTCGTCCTCGAACTTGGGCAGCTGGCCCGTGCCGAACATGGTCTGACGCTTGACGACGATGGGCGGCCACCACTCCTTAAAACCACGGCTGGTGTGCGTATCGAGGAAGAAGTTGATGAGGGCGCGCTCAAGACGGGCACCGGCGCCACCGAGAACGGTGAAGCGGCTGCCGGAGAGCTTGTTGCCGCGCTCGAAGTCAAGGATGTCGAGGTCGGTGCCCAGATCCCAGTGCGGCTTAAAGTCGAAGTCGAACTCGCGCGGGGTGCCCCAACGACGGCGCTCGATGTTCTCGTCCTCGTCCTTGCCGTACGGCGTGGCCTCGCAAGGAATGTTGGGCAGGTGAGCCATGAAGTCGTACTGCTCCTGCTCGAGAGCGGTGCGGCGCTCGGCCAGACCGTCAATCTTCTCGTTGACGGCGCGCACGGCCTCCTTGGCGGCCTCGGCCTCGTCCTTCTTGCCCTCCTTCATCAGGGCGCCGATCTTCTTGGACTCGGCATTGCGCGTGGCTTGAAGTTCCTCAACCTCGGTGATGACGGCACGACGCTCGTCGTCGAGCTCAAAGAACTTCTCGCGATCCCAAGACGTCTGGCGGTTAGCCATGGCGACATCGATGGCATCGGGGTTCTCGCGAACAAACTTGATATCAAGCATTAGATCCTCCGGCGATATACATTCCATTTAGGTTGCAACCTTGTACATGTATGGGCAAGTATATACTTATGAGCGTTTACGACCCAACTCAACTACGCAAGAAGGCACCCAATGGACGCAGTTTTTTCCTTTTTGTTTGGCACCCGCACCGGTTTTGCCATCCTTTTCGCCGGCGGCATCCTGCTGTTTGCGATTATTGCCTTTGTAATGGAGAAGCGCACCCATAAGATGTATGTCGACCGCGGCCCCAAGTCCGAGGACGAAGAAGACAGCTTCTGGGACTAACCTGCCAAAAAGGGACAGGTTTATTTTGGTCGGTTTTATCTGGGCAAACGCAAGTGCCCCGCAACTGGAATTGAGCCAGTTGCGGGGCACTTTTCGCTAAAAGGACAAAACCGCAGGAAAAACCTGCCAACATAAACCTGTCCCTAAATAGCAGGTTTTACTGGAGGGTTGCGTCGATTGCCTTGACCAGGGCGCTGCGCATGCCGGCGTCCTCGAGCGCGACGACGCCCTTGATGGTGGCACCGCCGGGCGAGCACACGGCATCCTTCATCGCTGCGGGATGCTGACCGGTTGCGAGCTGCAGCTTTGCCGTACCCAGCACCATCTGGCTCACAATGCGATAGGCATCAGCACGCGGGATACCGTGCTTGACCGCTGCATCGCCCAGGGCCTCGATTGCCATAGCGACAAATGCCGGAGCGCAACCACCCACCGTGCCGCCCACGAACAGCAGGCTCGTATCGAGCTCGACCACCGCACCGAGCTTGCCAAGCAGATCAAGCACCACTGCGCTCTGCTCATCACTAAGCGTGGAAGCCTTCTCGCAAGCGATGACGCCCTCGCCCACCGAAACCGGCGTGTTGGGCACCGTCGAGATATGCGCGACGCCCGGCAGGACCTGCTCCCACTTGGCACTGTCCCAGGTCCAGGCAACCGACAGAACGACCTTTTTGGCAAGAGCATCCTTGAGCGGGGCGAATACCTTCTCGATCATGTACGGCTTGACCGCAGCGACCACGATATCGGATGCGGCGACAACCTCGGCGGCATCGTGGCAAGCGGCCATCCCGCGCGCCTCACAGCGCTCAACCAGTGCGTCGTAGCGATCCGCACAGGCGCACATGTCGCTCGCAGCTACACCGGCAGCGATCCAGCCATCGGCCATAGCGCTCGCCATATTGCCAAAACCGACAAATCCAATCTTCATATCACATAGTCCTTTCAGACACATTCCTCAAAACGAAAGCTATTGTCCCACGCCATTGTTTCGTATTGCTGACCTATTTGTGATACGGCTCGCCGCGGCTAATCTTGCAGGCGCGGTAGATCTGCTCCAGCAGCACCACGCGCGCCAAGTTATGCGGCAAGGTAATACGTCCAAAGCTGAGCATCTCGTCGGCTCGTGCGCGCACGTCATCGCTCACGCCGTCCGATCCGCCAATTACAAAGGCGATGTCGCTGTTACCACGTAGCATAAGATCATCGAGCCGCGCCGAAAGTTCCTCGCTCGAGCGCTCTTTGCCCTCAATGGCCAGCAAGATCACATGTGCTCGAGGCGGCAGGGCTGTAAGAATCGCCGCCCCCTCCTTGTCGCGCGCGACATCCACGCCGCCCGCCTTAGCCGGGTCGATATCGGCCACCTCGCGGATATCCACCTTGGCATAGGCACCTAGGCGCTTGGTGTACTCAGCGCACGCGTCCTTCCAAAAGCGCTCCTTGAGCTTACCGACGCAAACGACGGTGTATTTCACGCGCGCCTACTCCTTCGAATCGTTTTGAACTTTGCCGGCGGCCAGCATCTGCTCGAACATCGAGGCCGACTGCGAAAAGTCGCTCGGCAGCACGACCGTCGAGGTTTTACCCGTGCGAGCGAACTCCGTCATCATCTCAGACCACTGCGTAAACATGAACAGTTGGTTGGCTTCGTCATTGCCGACACCCGTCTCCTGGATGATCTCGAGCGAATCTTTGATACCCAGTGCGATGGCCTTGCGCTGGTTGGCGATGCCCTCGCCCGCCTTTTCCATTGCCTCGGCCTCGGCGGTCGCCTCGGTAACGCGCTTGATGCGGTCGGCCTCGGCGAGCTCCTGCGCGGCAGCGCGCTTGCGCTGGGCGGCGTTGATGTCGTTCATGGAGTTCTCGACCTCGGTCGGCAGCGCGATCTTGGTGATGAGCGTCGACACGAGGGTGAAGCCGTAGGCGGCCATCTGCTCGGAAACGGTAGCGTTGACATCCTTGGCGATGTCATCCTTCTTGGCAAAGACCTCATCGAGTGTGTAGACGGGAATGGAGGAGCGCAGGGCGTCGGTGATGAAGTCGCGCATCTGGTCGACGGGTTCCTGCAGCATGTAGTAGCTCTTGTAGATGCCCGAATCTGCCGGGCCGGCGCCCATGTCGTAGCTCACGTGGTACTGAGCGGAGACCTCAAGACCGATGGTCACGTTGTCCTGGGTCTTAACGTCGATGCCAAAACCGTTTTTCATGGTGCGCAGGCTCACCGTGGCGGCCTTGCGGTCGATCACGGGCACCTTCACGTGGAAGCCCGCGTTGACGATACGGTTGAACTTACCCAAACGCTCGATGATTACGGCGTGCTGCTGTTCAACGACATAGCAGGCGTTGGGGAGCAGCAGCAACAGAATGATGATGGGAATCAAAAGGCTGGTAAGGGCGGCGATGATACCGGAAAACAGCATGGTCTCTCCTCTGATAGGCACACGTTGGCATTAGGATACCCGTCCAAGGAGATCGTGCATAACAAAAAAGCTCCCATTGCTGGGGGCTCTTTCATTTAATGGTGCGGGCGAAAGGACGTCCGCGTATCCGCTTCGCGGATCCGCACCGGCTTCGCCC
>URNQ01000149.1 GCA_900549245.1 uncultured Collinsella sp. | reverse complement strand
AAGACGGCGGCGTAGCCCAGCGCGGCGCAGAGCTCGACGGGCATGCCGAGAATCCCGGCGAGTACGATACCCAGGCTGGCTCCGATGGAGAACAGCGGCGTCACCTCGCCACCCTGATATCCTGCGGCAAGCGTGGCGATGGTGAGTACGAATTTGAGCGCCCAGTCCCAAGGCATGATCGACGCCTCGCCGTTATCACCCAGCGCCGCCGATATCAGGTTGGTGCCAAGGCCGCAGTATCGCCCCTGCCACAGCACGAACAGAATCGCCGACAGCGCAAGGCCCATAACGGCAACGCGTATGTAAGGGCTGGGGAGCAGCCGCGCTGCAAGGGTCTTGGCATGGGCAAGGCACCAGGCAAAAGCGCCACCTACCATACCAAACGCGATACCCAACAACGCCAGCCGTCCAAGACCGGGGAGGTCGAGCGCATACGAGGCGGTAATGGCGACCTCAAACTTCTCGAGCCCTAGGGCGCCGGAGGTCATGCTTGCGGCAAGCGAAGCCGTAAGCGCGGGAAACAACGCGCGGTATTCCATGCGTCCGGCGACCAGCACCTCGACCGCAAAGACCGTGGCGGCGAGGGGCGTTCGGAAGAGTCCGGCAAAGCCGGCGGCCATGCCGATAAGCAAAAACGTGTTGCCGGGTTCTCGGAAAGGTAGACGTCGGCCGATCCAATGCGAGACGGTTGCGCCGATCTGCACGGCTACGCCTTCGCGTCCCGCGCTGCCGCCAAAGAGATGCGTGGCCCACGTGCTCAGCATAATGAGCGGCACCAGACGCGGGGAGATGGCGTCCTCGCGTCCGTGACCTACGTCGAATACTAAGCTCATGCCCCGATCGGTGCCTTTGCCCCAGGTGCGGTAGGCAAATACGATGGCCAAGCCCATGAGGGCGAGGAAGGGAAGGAGCAGTACGATGTGCTCGTCACGGAAGGCGCCAATTGCCAGGAGCACACGACCAAAAATGGCACAGATGGCGCCAACGATAACGCCGATAGGGATTCCGACGGCACCCATAAGCACGAGGCAACTATAGGTGTTGACCAGGCGTTTAATTCTGCTCGATGCGCTGCTTTCCGACACTTCTCCTCCAAAACAAAAAAGACTTCTGCTGTTACGTGATACCCAAGGGACATCACGTAACAGCAGAAGTCATCAGCAACAAGGCGGTTTAGGGCGACGCGACAGTTTTACTGACGCACCCAACGGAGACAATCATTCCGCAGCGGCATCATAGCGGCGGGCGCGGTTTGGGTCAAATGGTTGCCTTGGGACAGTCTTGGCGCCCGCCCGCGCCCTCGTTTCCCCATATAAAACCTGCCAAAATAAACCTGTCCCTTTTTGGTAGGTGGGAAATGGGTAATACTAAAGAGTTATCCGACCAGATGGGAATTAATCGATGGCCTATATCGAATTCAAAGACGTCATCAAAGCATACGGCGAAGGCGACGCCCGCATCCACGCGCTCGACGGCGCGAGCTTTACGGTCGAGCGCGGCGAGCTCGCCATCATTCTGGGTGCTTCGGGCGCCGGCAAGACCACGGCCCTCAACATTCTGGGCGGCATGGATACGGCAACTTCTGGCACCGTGACGGTGGACGGGCGTGACGTGAGCTCTGCCAACGAGGCTCAGCTTGTGGAATACCGTCGCGCTGACGTCGGCTTTGTCTTTCAGTTCTACAATCTGGTCCCTAACCTGACGGCGCTTGAGAACGTCGAACTCGCGGCGCAGATCTGCCCCGATTCGCTCGATGCCGAGCAAACGCTTCGCCAGGTTGGCCTGGGCGACCGCCTCGCTAACTTTCCGGCGCAGCTTTCGGGCGGCGAGCAGCAGCGCGTATCCATCGCCCGCGCGCTGGCTAAGAACCCCAAGCTGCTTTTGTGCGACGAGCCTACGGGTGCACTCGACTACAAAACCGGCAAGCAGATCTTGCAGCTGCTACAGGACACTTGCCGCAAGCAAGGCATTACGGTCATCATCATCACCCACAACTCTGCGCTGGCGCCCATGGCCGATCGCCTGATCCGCTTTAAGAGCGGCCGCGTGGAGAGCGAGACGGTCCAGCAAAATCCTGTGCCTATCGAGACGATCGAGTGGTAGCGCCCATGAATCAGGATCGCCAAAACAGCCAACGCCGCGACGCGCAGAACACGGAGCGCGAGCAGGATTTTACGACCTACCGTACCGCCCAAAGCTCAAACGATATGGTGCCGACGGTTTTTCGCCGTGGCATCTACCCCCCGATTCGCGGCAGCCTCAAACGCTTCTTGTCTATCGTCGTGATCACCGCGCTTGGCGTGAGCGTGATGTGCGGCCTTAAGGCGGGCTGCGAGGACCTGTGTGATTCGGTCGACGCCTATTTTGACCAGCAGAATGTCTATGACATCAACGTGCAGTCGACCTATGGTCTGACCGATGACGATCTTGCCGCGATCCAAGAGGTCGATGGCGTCGAGACGGCCGAGGGCATCTATACCGAGACCGCCTATACCGCCGTGGGTACGACGCGCGAGCGTGTCGTCGTACAGAGCCTCTCCAAAGAGAATATTGACCAACCGGTGCTAGTACGCGGCGAGCTGCCCGAGACTTCGGGCGAAGTGGCAGTGACCTCACGTTTTTTGAAGGCTTCGGGCAAGAAAATCGGCGATACGGTGAGCTTTGCCGCCAACGATGCGAGCTCGTCGAACCAAAGCGCCAAGGACCAGTTTGCCGATGGGGACTACACCATTACGGCTGAGGTCCTCGATCCCACTGATGTGAGCTCCGACTCGACAGTCAACGCCTTTCGCGCTGCTTCGACTGCGGACTACAAGTTCTACGTGAGCGAGGATGCCGCGACATCTTCTTCCTACTCCGCTGTCCACGTGGTCGTCGAGGGAGCCAAGAGCCTCAACTCCTATTCGGATGCCTACTCGGCAAAGATCAATGAGGTCAAGGGCAATATCGAGAAGATCCGCGAGGGACGTGAGAAGGCGCGCGCTCAGGAGCTGACGGTCGACACACCGGCGAGCTTGGACGCGGCTGAGCGTCAGGCGAATATGGTCTTTGGGATCGAGCAGGACAACATCAATCGCATGGCCGAGGGCAGCGACGAGCGTGCGCAGGCGCAAGCCGACCTGGACCAGCGCCGCGCCGCCGCCGACCAGCAGTTTGCCGATGCCCGCGCCGAGCTCTCTGACCTAGGCGAATGCACCTGGTACATCCAGGACCGCGGCAATATCGCAAGCTACTCGAGCGTCGAGAGCGATAGTTCTTCGATCGAGGCCATCGCCACGGTGTTCCCGTTCATCTTCTTTATCGTCGCCGTGCTTATCAGCCTCACCACCGCCACCCGCATGGTCGAGGAGGAGCGCACGCTTATTGGCCTGTACAAAGCACTCGGCTATTCACGCGGGCGTATCCTGTCCAAATACGTGGACTACTCGCTGTGGGCGTGTCTGATCGGTGGCGTGCTCGGCAACATCATCGGCTTTGTGGGCCTGCCGCTGTTCTTGTTTACGGTGTTCGACGACATGTACTCGCTGCCCCAGATGCTACTTTCGTACGACATCGTGTCCTCGATCGTTTCGGTGGCGCTGTTTGCCGTGGGCGTGGTGGGAGCCACGATTATCGCCTGCCGCCACGAGATGGCCGAGACCCCTGCCTCGCTCATGCGCCCCAAGGCTCCGCCCGCCGGCTCGCGCATTCTGCTCGAGCGCATCGGCTTTGTCTGGCACCGCATGAGCTTTTTGAACAAGGTCGCTGCACGCAACTTATTCCGCTACAAAAAGCGCGCCTTTATGACCATCTTCGGTATCGCCGGCTGCACGGCGCTCGTGATTTGCGGTATGGGAATTCGCGACACGTCGGTGGCGCTTTCGCCCAAACAGTACGGGCATATCACGCGCTATGACTTGCTGGCGGTCGCCAATCCCGACGATTTTTCGCAGACGTGCGCGGCATTGGATGAGCGCAGCACGGCCAATGATTCCAACGTGACGGTGACCTCGACCCTGCCGATTATGACCGACAACGTCACCTTTACGTTTGGCGGCAAGAGCGAGACCGTGCAGCTCATCGTGATTCCCGACGACCGCACGGGTGACTTGGGCGATTACGTGCGCCTGGAGGATGAGTCCAAAGAACCGCTCGCCCTGCGTGACGGAGACGTGTATTTGAGCAAGAGCTCTCAGCTGGTGCTGGGGATCAAGCCGGGTGACACGGCTCACGTCCAGGATTCGTCGCTCAATGTTGCCAAGGTCAAAGTCAGCGACATCTCGCTCAACTATCTAGGCAACACGCTTTACATGACGCAGGGCACCTATGAGCGCGCGTTCGGTCGAAGTGCACGCCTTAACGGCGTCTTTGTGCTGCTTAAGGGTTCGTCGGCTGACCAGATTGCGTTTAGCAAGAAGCTTAAGAGTGACGGTTGGCTCACAATTTCGAGTACGTCCGAGCATTGGGAGAATTATGAGGCCAACTTCACCATCATCAACTCGGTCGTGGTGCTTGTGACCTTTATGGCGGCGTGCCTGTCGTTTGTGGTGGTGTTTACGCTGTCTAATACGAATATTTCGGAGCGCGAACGCGAGCTGGCGACCATCAAGGTGCTGGGCTTCCGCCGTGGCGAGGTGCATCACTACGTCAACAAGGAGACGTTGATTCTTACGGCGATCGGAGCCGCGCTGGGCGTACCGCTGGGTGGTGCGCTGGCCGAGAGCTTTACGTACATCTTGCAGATGCCGTCATTGTACTTTGACGTCGAAGTCGAGCCGCTGAGCTTCGTGCTTGCCGTGGTGCTTTCCTTCGGCTTTACGATCATCGTCAACCTCGCTACCAATCGCACCCTCAATAAGATCGACATGGTCGGCGCCCTCAAGAGCGCCGAGTAGCCTGCCAAAAA
>URNQ01000148.1 GCA_900549245.1 uncultured Collinsella sp. | reverse complement strand
CGTACCGGCTACCACCCGTTTTTGCTGGACAGGGACCCCGAGATAATGAACAGGTGTAGCCGTTCGCGGCAAAAAATCGTCCGTTTATAGAACCCACCCCCAGTGCGCGTCATCCTTACGGTTGAATAAATACACATCTATGGAATTACGCAAGAGAGGACTGTTCCTATGAGCTACAAGACCGTTTGTGTTGCCGGCGGCGGCGTGCTGGGAAGCCAGATTGCCTTCCAGGCCGCCTACTGCGGCTTTGATGTGACGATTTGGCTGCGCAGCGAGGGCAGCATCGGCCGCACCCAGCCCAAGATCGATCATGTGCGCGAGGAATACATCGCTGCTATCGAGGGCATGGCGGACGGCACAGACGAGTGGTGCGCCGGTATCGCCGATAGTGACCAGCCCTTCGACAAGGAGGCGGCACTCGCCGCCGTCGAGCGTGCCTATTCCACGCTCAAGCTGGAGCTTGATCTTGCCAAGGCCGTGGCCGATGCCGACCTGGTCATCGAGTCTATGGCCGAGGACACCCAGGCAAAGATTGACTTCTACAAGAAGCTCGCCCCGGTCCTCCCGCAAAAGACCGTCGTCGTGACCAACTCTTCCACGCTGCTGCCGAGCACCTTTGCCAAGTACACCGGCCGCCCCGAGAAATACCTGTCGCTGCACTTTGCCAACTCCATCTGGAAGAACAACATGACCGAAGTCATGGCCCAGGACCAGACCGACAAGCGCTACTTCGACGAGCTCGTCGACTTCGCCAACGACATTCGCATGCTGGCGCTTCCCGTCAACAAGGAAAAGAACGGCTACCTGCTCAACTCCATGCTGGTGCCGTGGCTGCTTTCGGGCCTTGACCTGTATGTCTCGGGTGTGAGCGATCCCAAGAGCATCGACCTCGCATGGACGCGCGGCACCGGCGCTCCCAAGGGCCCGTTCCGCGTATTCGACACGGTGGGCATCCAGACGGCCTACAACATCGTTATGCAGTATCAGAAGGTCCCGGGCCTGGTGAGTCCGCTGCTCAAAAAGATGATGATGCCCTACAACTTTAAGGCCATGGCCACCGTTCTCAAGAAAATGCTCGACGAAGGTAAGCTGGGCGAAAGCTCGGGCGAGGGCTTCTTCAAGTACTAAAAAGATCCCTTGGGACATTGGGAGCGTATCATTTGCAGCATAAATACGCCGCATAGCCCGTGTGCCATTCCGACACATGACGTAAAAGCAAATGGGTGCGGGGATAGCGAGGAAATGGCAATGGATCGACAAATCGTGCTCAAGCGGGATATCCTCGACGCGCTTTCTGCCGTCGGCATGCGCGCGGGGCAGACGGTTATGGTCCATTGCTCGCTCAGCTCGCTTGGATATGTGTGCGGCGGCGCGCAGCCGGTGATCGAGGCGCTGCTCCAGACGGTGGGCGAGACCGGCACCATCATGATGCCGACGCAATCCTGGAAAAACCTGGACCCCGAGAGCGGCGTTCATTGGCAGGAGCCTCAAGAATGGTGGCAGCTGATTCGCGATAACTGGCCCGCCTATGACAAGCGCATTACGCCTACCAATACGATGGGGGCCGTTGCCGAGATGTTTCGCACGTGGCCGGGTACGTATGGAAGCGCTCATCCGGCGCGCTCGGTGGCGGCAAACGGCCGGCATGCTCAATTCTTGACGGAAAGCCACGACCTGAGCAACATCTTTGGCGACGGATCGCCCATCGCGCGCCTGTACGATTTGGACGGCTACGTGCTGCTTGTGGGTGTGGGCTACGACAAGAATACGTCGCTGCATTTGGCAGATGCCCGTGCGCAGTACCCCGGCAAGCACGACTGTGTGGAACACAGCGCGATCATGGAAAACGGTCAGCGCGTGTGGAAGGAGTACCGAACACTTTTTGTCGACGGCGAGGACTTCGACGAGATCGGCGCTGCTTTTGAACGTGAATGCTCGGTGCGTACGGCGCCTCTCGGTAACGGGATGATCCGCTTTATGCGCCAACGCGAGCTTGTCGACTTTGCCGTGGACTGGATTGAGCGCTATCGCGGCCGCCCTGAATAAGTCGGGGGGTATCGCGGATTAGCTGCGCACCCTGCGTCTCTGCATTGCCATAAGCCTAAGCTACTCTTTGAGATCGCCGACGCCGTGACCGTGTCGTATGAGGTTGCCGGTCGAAAAAAAGACCGGTGACGTGCCCAAAGTTGCTGCGTTTCCCCGCACACCCCGCGGCAGCCAAAAAGAGCGAGGGCGAGCGCGTTAACGTCGAGGACCTCATCATCAAGATTGACGTGACGACTGGACGTGAGCAGTGCGCAGCGCGTCGGCGATTCGAACAGCATGCTCGTGGCTTCGGGCCAGGCCAAGACCTTCACCGAGTACGATCGGTACGGTCTGGCCATCACCACCTACGAGATGGAAGCCGAAAAGTATATCTACCGCGTGTACAAGTACGAGCTGTAGGGCTGTGCTTAGGTTTGACCAATGGAGTATGAAAACACGCCGTTCGCCGATGCCCCCTCCGCGAGTGGCAGACATATGGTTTGATGTCAGAAACATATAGTTGTCGCCAGCCTGCTGGCGACGTTCCCCCTGATATCGGAGGTTCCAGGTATGTTTCACGCTCTGTTAAACAACTATCGGTTGGGCTAACATGGGTCGCCGAGCTATTTCGATAACCCTCGCAGTGGTCTGCCTGGCTGTGCTCCTGGGCGCTACAGGGCTGTTTGCCATAAGCCGAGAAACATCCTATATGCAGGAATGCACTTCCGAAGGCTTTGCCATTGATGGTTACTATCGGGATGACAAAGCAGGTTTGGAAACCCTGGCCTTTCTTGAAGAGGATAACCATCGATGGCAGTTGGTCGGCAAGGGCGGCGGCTGCGTTGATGGACAGTTCGAGCGTATGGACGACCCCAACATTCTGGTATTAAAGAATGAAAACGGCGAAATATTTGGTACGGTCCACGTGGCATATATTTCGCGCCGACGCGATCAGGGCTTGCTCTACCTATTTAGAGATACCAGGGTGACCCGTTTTTATCTGGTGAGTATCGGTCCGGCGTTTACAGTGGAGTCTGGCGATGTCGATGCGGACAGTTGATTCGCGGCAATAAAACAGCGAGCGGGGCGCGGACATGGACCGCGCCCCGCTTTTTTGCTCGTGGCCCGCGTCACGTCTGCGCCATGTCGTGACTCGCGGCTGCGCGCATCCATCCCACGTTGTGTATTACTGCACATCAAACTCCACGCGATCGAGTTCGGGTACGTTGAGGTCGATGAGTTTGCGGGCGACGTGGCGGTCGTGTGCCCCGAGCGCCTCGCTTGTCGTCACGTGGGCGACAATATCGCGTTCGACAATACCCTCTTCGTCGCCCTCAGTAGCCGAGGTCTCGACGGCGACGGTGTAGTCCTTAAAGCCCGGCAGCACCGCGGCGAGCTCGCGTGTGGTCTCGGTGACGCCATAGCCGTCCTGCACGCCGGCCTGCGCCGAGCCAATGGAGCCCGCGGTCATAATGATGCAGGGGATGGCAAAGATTGCCGTGCCCACGATGATGCGGCGGCGCACTTTACGTGACAGCTCGTTGACCTCGGCATTTTCCTCGGCGGTTACAACGCCGTCGCCGTTGAGGTCGCGCTTGAACGGCGCGCGTAAAAGAAGCAGCACAGCTTCTGCCGCCAGCGCGATAAAGACCACGTTGATGCCAAACTCATAGAGCGCCGAGAGGAAGAGCGACCCGCTTGCGATGGCAATGCCGTAGCCCGCCGCGCACAGGGGCGGCATGAGCGCTGTCGCCACGGCCACCCCGGCGATGAGCGTCGCGGGCTCCTGATCGCGCGAGTTGCCCAGGCCTCCGGCAAAGCCGCCCGCGAGCGCGACGGCAAGGTCCCAGACGGTGGGCGTCGAGTTGTCGATGATAGCGGCCGTGGTGGTGCCGAGCGGCGAGAGCTTAAAGTACAGCGTGGACGTGACCAGGCAAAAGGCCATCTGCAACGCGAGGCCGGCAATGGCCTCGACGGTAATCTCGCGGTCGAGCGTGGCGATGCCATATGCCATGGCAAGGACCGAGCCCATGAGCGGGCAGATGAGCATGGCGCCGACGATGGCAATGTCTGAGTCGATATCGAGACCGATGCTTGCGATGAGCATGGCGATGATGAGGATGCACAGGTGCGAGCCGGTCAGGCGCGCCCCGTTTACAAAGCGTTTTCGGATCACGTGATAGGGTGCGCGACCCTCGCGAATGTTGAACGCCCGCTTTAGGAAGCGATGCGCCTGTTCAGCCGCTTCGCTGTGGGCGGGGCGGATGCCATGGCGCCGATGATGGCGCTCGCGCAGCCGCTTGATCTGTTGTTTGTCGAGTTCCATATCCACCTCGTATTGCCGCGGGAGCGCGGGTGTGTTCGCAGCATGTACTCTACACCGTGAGGGGCGGCGCGGTCATCTTGGCGTGGAACTTAAGCGAGTGGGAAAACGGGTGCGCGGCAAATGCGTTGCGGCCGAGGGTTTCGGCAGATACAAAAAAGCGCGGGATCGGATTGGATCCGACCCCGCGCTCTGCGCTGGTGCGTTGTTGTTCGGCCTATCCCAGCAGGCTCAGGCCCACGGAGATGAACGCCAGGATAACGCCGACGATAGACTCGCCACCGAGCAGGCCGCTGGCGACAACCAGACCCTGCTCCTGGAAGGCGGCGTCCTTGGTGGCCTTCTCTTCGTCCGAAAGGCCGGCAGCGGCGTCGCGGTGGGCGGACCACTTGTCGTAGGCGAGCTTGACGCAGGAGCCCAAGAAGGCCGTGAGCGACATGTAGAACGGCAGGTATACGCCCAGGCCGATCATCATGGCCGGAATGCCGAGCCAGTACATGACGATGCCGGCGATAAAGCCGCCAACGAACCACGGCACGCT
>URNQ01000147.1 GCA_900549245.1 uncultured Collinsella sp. | reverse complement strand
GAGCGGGTCGCGGATGGCGCCGCCCACGCAGGTGGCGGCACCGCCGAAGGGCTCGATCTCGGTCGGGTGGTTGTGGGTCTCGTTTTTAAACAGGAACAGCCAGTCCTGGTCCTCGCCATCGACATCGACCTTCACCTTGACGGTGCAGGCGTTGATCTCCTCGGACTCATCGACATCGGTCATGACGCCGGTCTTCTTGAGGTACTTGGCGCCGATGGTGCCCATGTCCATGAGGCAGACGGGCTTGGCGTCGCGACCGAGCTCGTGGCGCATCTCCATGTAGCGGTCGAAGGCCTGCTGCACCACGACGTCGTCGATCGTCACGTCATCCAGGACGGTGCCGAAGGTGGTGTGACGGCAGTGATCGGACCAGTAGGTGTCGATCACGCGGATCTCGGTGATGGTGGGGTCGCGATCCTCATCGCGGAAGTACTGCTGGCAGAAGGCGATGTCTGCCTCGTCCATGGCAAGACCGCGCTCGGCGATAAAGGCGGCAAGGCCTGCCTCGTCGAGCTCGCGGAAGCCGTCGAGCACCTCGACGGGTTGGGGCTCGGGGGTCTCGATGTGCAGCGTCTCGGGCAGGTCGAGCGAGGCGATGCGCGCCTCGACGGGGTTCACCACGTAGTGCTTGATGGCCTCGATGGCGGCTTCGTCCAGAGCGCCCGAGATCATATAGACCTTAGCGGAGCGCACGGCGGGGCGCTCGCCCTGGCTGATGAGCTGCACGCACTCGCTGGCGGAGTCGGCGCGCTGGTCAAACTGGCCAGGCAGGAATTCGACGGCAAAGACGGCGCCATCGCTTGCGGGGAGTTCGTCGTAGGTCACATCGACCTGGGGCTCGCTAAAGACGGTCGGCACGCAGGAGCGGAAAAGCTCCTCGTCGATGCCCTCGACGTCGTAGCGGTTGATGATCCTCAGGGCCTCGATGCCCTTGATGCCGAGAATCTCGGTCAGCTCGCCCTTGAGCTGTTGAGCCTCGACGTCGAACCCGGGTTTCTTCTCCACGTAGATACGAGAGACCATTGGTTCCTGCCTTCCTGATCGGTTGGGCGTACGGTACGGTATGCGGCAGCGGTCGGTTTGCGGGGCCTGCCCTGCGGTCGCCTTGAGCCACATGTTTGTAAACCTCACTATGATACGACAGCTCACGGCGCGTTGAGGACGGCGAGGGTGCTACAGTGAAGCGCAAACAAGAGAAAGGCATCACATGGCATTCGTTTCACTCGCCATCATTGCACTCGTGGCCTTCGCAAGCCCCTTCATCGCCTCGGCGATTCCTGGAAAACCCGTTCCCGAGACCGTCTTTTTGCTCGTGTTCGGCGCGGTGCTGGGCCCGCATATGCTCGGCCTTATCCATGTGGATGCCGAGGTCTCGCTGGTGTCAGAGCTCGGTCTGGCCTTTTTGTTCCTGCTTGCCGGCTTTGAGATCGACCCTAAGAACATTACGGGTGTGGAGGGGCGCTACGGCTTGGCGACGTGGGCCGTCACGTTTGGCATCGCCTGGCTTGCCGTGCGCTTTACCCCGTGGTTCTCGGTCAGCCATTTCGACGGTATCGCCGTGACGCTCGCCTTGACCTCGACGGCGCTTGGGGCGCTCATGCCCATCTTGCGCGAGCGGTTACTTGCCGGAACGCGCGTCGGTGATTCGATTCTCGCCTATGGTACGTGGGGCGAGCTCGGCCCCGTGCTCGCCATGTCGGTACTGCTGTCTGCCCGTACGGGTATCGAGACGCTGCTAATCTTGGGCTTATTTGCCGCCGTGTGCGTGCTGCTTGCCGTGGTCCCCGGCCGCTCCAAACGCATCGGCAGCCGTTTTTTCGCCTTTATTCAGGAGCGCGCCGATACCACATCGCAGACGTTCGTGCGCCTGACGGTGCTTATTTTGGTCACGCTCGTGGCGTTTTCCGCCATTTTTAGCCTCGATATCGTATTGGGCGCTTTTGCCGCCGGCTTCGTCCTGCGCTATATCATCCCCGAGGGCAACCATACGCTCGAGCTTAAACTCGATGGCCTGGCCTATGGCTTTTTGATCCCGGTGTTCTTTACCGTGTCGGGCGCAAAGATCGATCTGACGGCTGTGGTGTCGCGCCCCGGGCTGCTCGTGGGCTTTATCGTGGCGCTGCTGATCATTCGCGCGGTGCCGATTCTTGTCTCTATGAGCATTTGTCCCGCGACGCGCGATGTGTCGGCGTATGGGCGCATTACCGTGGCCCTGTACTGCACCACGGCGTTGCCGATCATCGTTGCCGTGACAAGCGTTGCCGTCAACGCGGGCGCGCTGTCGCAAGATATTGCGTCGGTCATGGTTGCCGCCGGTGCCATCACGGTGTTCTTGATGCCATTGCTCGCACAGCTCTTCTACCACGTGGTCGACGCCGCACCGGTCGCCGCCGTGGCAGAAGTTGCCGAGCGCCCTGCCGAGGCACTCGATATCCTGCGCGCCCATCACGATTTGGCGAGCCTGCTCGCACGCGAGCACGAGCTGCTGACCTCGCATGGTCATGGTCGCGTATTCGAGGGCCTGCCTACGCTCGATACGATTGCCGAGCGTCTTTCCGCCGAGGCGGTGAACGGCCACATCGATGCCCGCATCGTGGACGCGGCACACCTGCTTGCCGACAAGACCTATGGAGACGAGGTCGACCCGTCCGAGCTGACTCCGCGCGAGCGTCGCCGCCTGGAGCGCGCCAAGCTCGCCGTACGCGAATACCGTCGCCGCATGCTGGAGCTCTATGCGCGCGATGAAGCCCAGGACGACGACGGTAAATAACGAGATGCTTCCCTAGGGGAAGGCGCGTCCCACTTTAAAGACCCGAAACGGGACGCAGTTTCCGCATCGGCCCCCATCGGGAAGCTACATCCCAGAATGGACGCTCAGAGCGGGATGCAGTTTCCGCTTTGGACCCCTGCCGGAAAGCGCGTCCCAGTCTGAAGGTTCAAAATGGGATGCGCTTTCCGAAACAAAGGCCTTGGGGAAACCGCGTCCCAGAATCGGCGTTCAAAACGGCGCACACTTTCCGAAACATGGTCCTGAGGGAAGCTGCGTCTCGGTCTGAGCCGGAATTCTGGGACACGGCTTCCACTTCAAACAGAAGAAGGCGCGTTGCCTGCGGTTGATGCAGACAGCGCGTCTTTTGCGTTGAGCAATGTTGAGGCTAGGAGTTGAGGCTTGTGGCCCCTTAGGAGCGGGCGGCTCCGTCGACGGGGAGGATGGCGCCCGTGACGTAGGCGGACATGTCGCTTGCCATGAAGACAAAGGCGTTGGCGACATCCTCGGGTTCGCCCATGCGACCCAGCGGAATGGTGGCGATGATGGGCTTGATGACCTCTTCGGGCAGGTTAGCGACCATGTCGGTCTTAGTCACGCCAGGGGCAACGGCGTTGACGCGGATGCCCATGGGGGCGAGCTCGCGCGAGAGCGACTGGACCATGCCGTTGACGGCAAACTTGGACGTTGGATAGCCGACGCCGGAGGGCTGGCCGTACTTGGCGACCATCGAGCTTGTGGTAGTGATAGTGCCGCCGTGGCCGGCCTCGGTCATGATCTTGGCGGCAGCCTGGTGGCCGTTAAAGACGGCGACGACGTTGAGGTCCATGACCTTGGCGAACTCCTCGGCCGTGTAGTTGAGCAGCGGCGAGCGCTGGGAGATGCCGGCATTGTTGACGACCGTGTCCAAGCCGCCCATGTCGGCGGCAGCCTGGGTAAAGGCCTCGGTCACGGCTTCGAGTGAGGTGAGGTCGCAGGAGCGGCCCCAGACCTTGGCGTCGGGATAGGCGGCTGCCAGCTTCTCAACGGCCGCGGCGGCAGGCTCCCGGCCCGGGCGACTAGCCTTCCTCGATAAAACGGCAGGCGATGGCATAGCCGATACCGCGCGTGCCTCCGGTGATGATTGCTTTCTTGCCCTCGAGCAGCATATTGCTTCCTCTCTTATGTGGATGGACACTTGCAACACAGCATAGTGGCGGTAAAAAACAGCTGACGCCGCACATCGGTAAACGGTATCTCCGGTTGTTGACTAACGGTCAAGTTGTTCAAACGCTAGTCGACCACTTCGCTCAAAAGATGTAACTAAAAGGGGCTCCCATCCAATCGGACGGGAGCCCCTTATGCGTTATTTGTTTTGCCGAGAATCGGGCTAGTTGGCCATGACGCCTTCGGCCCAGGCCTCGACGTCCTCGATACGCAGGACGTTGGCGACCTCGGCCACGCAGTCGACGCTGGCAAGCTCGGCGGCGGCAGCCTGGACGTCCTTCTCGAGCGCGCGGTGCGTCAGGAAGATGACCGAGCAGGCATCGCTGACGCCCGACTTGCCGTCCTCGACTTGGTTGATGAGCGAGATCGAGATGTTGTGCTTGGCAAAGATGTCGACCGTCTCGGACAGGGCGCCCACGCGGTCGGCGACCTTCAGGCGCACATAGTACTTGGTCTGGAGCTCGTCCATGGGCTTAAAGGCGAGGTTGTGACCGTAGGGCTCGATCTCGGGCAGCGGAGCCACGCCGCGGCTGATCTGCTCGGAGAGCGACAGGATATCGCCCACGACGGCGCTCGCGGTGGGGAAGGAGCCTGCGCCGGCACCGTAGAACATGGTCTCGCCCACGGCGTCGCCTACCACGTAGACAGCGTTCATGGCGCCGTTGACCTTGGCAAGCATGTGGTCGGCGGGGATCAGCGTGGGGTGCACGCGGACGTCGACGCCGGCGTCGGTGTTGCGGGCGATGCCCAGCAGCTTGATGGTGTAGCCGAGCTCGCGGGCCTGGGTGATGTCCTCGGCGCCGATGGTACGGATACCCTGCTGGTACACATCGTCGGTGGTCACGCGGGTGCCAAAGCCGATGGAGGCGAGGATCGCCGTCTTGCTGGCGGCGTCGAAGCCGGCGACGAGAAAGCGCG
>URNQ01000146.1 GCA_900549245.1 uncultured Collinsella sp. | reverse complement strand
TTCAGCGCGTGATGGACGCCCGCTGCCGCGAGTGCGGCATCGTGCCGCTGGTGGTGAGCCACGCTACGACCAAGGTGCCGGCTCACGTGGGCGATACGGTGGAGTTTAGCTGCACCACGCCGCGTGCGATTTACACGTCGAGCATGGTCAAGCCGGCGTATCAGCCGCAAAATGCCGCGTGCGCGATTATGCTGTGCGAGGGTTATCTGGGCCGCGAGCTCGACCATGATGCGCTCGATGCTTCGCTTATGGGCTGCCCCACGCCGGGTCGCTTTGATGTGCTGGGAACCGATCCGCTCAAGCTGATCGATGCCTGCCATAACCCTCAGAGCTGCGAGAACTTTGTGAGCGCGCTGGACGAGATCGATCCGTGCGTGGAGAATCGCCCCACGCTGCTGTGTGCCGCACTGGCCGATAAGGACGTGGCGGGTATCGTTGACGTTCTGGTTCCGGCGTTCCCCCGCGTGGTCGTGACCCAGACCGATTCCGATCGCGCCCTGCCGGCGGAGGAGCTCGCTGCCCTCGTTGATGCCGATAAGATCGCGGGCGTATACCCGAGCGTGCCCGAGGCCCTCGCTGCCTTCGATGCCGCGGGCGAGTCCTTCGTAGCCGCCGGCACCATCACCCTAGCCGGCGAAGTAGCCGGCCTGCTGCGCTAACCCATCCCCTCAGCGGTTGCGGTGAAATGCGGACTGTTTTACAAGCCAGGAGCCTCAAACAGTCCGTATATCACCGCAACTCAAAAGCAGTCAATTTGGGACGGGGCTTTTTGGCTGCCCTGTGCCCCGAGTTGACTCGCTTGCCACGAAATGGGCCTATTTACTACGTTTGACCGGTAACCCTCGACCATACCGAGAATTGCGAAATCAAAATCGCAGGTAAAGGGCTTGCCATTTTTTAAAAAAGACCCGCATGGTCGACCCATGCGAGTTTAACGTAGTAGATAGGCCGTTTTCGTGGCGCAGCTAATCGGAAGGTGCCAAAGGGACTGTCCCTTTGGCACATTGGCTAGTCTAGGCGGACAGGATCGTGGGGGTAGGCGTTGAGAATCTCGACGCCGTTCTCGGTCACCAGAGCAAGGTCCTCGATGCGGACACCGGTGCGGCCGGGGAGGTAGATGCCCGGTTCGATTGAGAACGTCATGCCTGGCTTTACGACCTGCTCGTTGACGAGCGAGACGTCGCCCGGCTCGTGGTCCTGCAGACCAATCGAGTGGCCTAGGCGATGTGTAAAGTATTTGCCATAGCCTGCGTCCTCGATCACATCGCGTGCGGCGCGGTCCAAGTCGCACATGCGAACGCCCGGCGCGATGAGTGCCTCGGCGGCCTCGTTGGCGCGGCGCACGATATCGTAGATGCGCGCCGTCTCCTCGTCCGGCTCGCCCCAAAAGAACGTGCGCGTCATGTCCGAGCAGTAGTTGCGATGGCGTCCGCCAATGTCGAATAGCACCACGTCGCCATGCTTGAGCACGGTATCGTCGGGTTCGTGATGCGGGTCGCCGGCGTTGGCGCCAAAGCTCACGATCGGCGGAAAGCTAAAGCCCTCGCAGCCGTGCTTGCGATACAGGCCGAGCATCTGGTCGGCGATTTCGCGCTCCGTCACACCTTCGTGGACGAGTTTGATGGCATCAGCCATCACGGCGTCGTTGGCGGCGGAGGACACGCGCATGAGCTCCTGCTCGGTGGCATCCTTGTGGGTGCGTGCGGCGGTGACGGCAAAGTCACCCAGGAAAAACTCGCTTGCGGCGTGGCGCTCCATAAGCGGCATCAAAAAGCCGGAGCGCATGACGGTGTCGACGCCGAGCGGTTTGGTCGGATCGACCTCGCGCGCGATGGCATCGGTCACGATATCAGTATCGGTGTGGTAGGCAACGCGGGCATTGTCGTACTCGGGCAGCTGATGCAGCGCGTTGACCAGAATCACCGGCTCGGCACCGCGCGTGAGCAGCACGCCACAAAAACGCTCGAACATATCGGCATAAAAGCCGGTCAGGTAATAGATCGACCACGGGTCGTTTACGAGGAGCTGCGCGCCGGGGTGCTGAGCCTCGAGCGCATCGAGCACGCGCGCCACACGCTGGTCATCGACATGTGCCATGAAACATCCTTTCGCTAGGCTGCCACCATGGTATCCCAAGCCCGGCACATAGGGACGTTCCTTTTATGCCGGCACTTCGGGACACCCCTTGGCATGGCCAGCCTGGCAAACATGCAGTCAAAAGTAGTCATAAGAGGCCCGACCCAAATGGGCTGGTTTCAGAACTATGGCGGATTACGGGGCTGGATCTGTATAACTTGACCATGGGAAAAATCGCGAAATTAAAACCGCAGGTAGACAGTTTATTAAAAATCGAAAATTGCCGGTATGGATGGGGGTCTCCGAATCAGCCCCGTAATCCGGCATGGTTTTGAAATGGCACTAACCGAGTGACAGCCAAATACGCGATCATCAAAGAAGTTGCGGTGAAATGCGGACTTTTGGGCGGCCTAGAGCCGAAAACAGTCCGTATTTCACCGCAATTGAGGAGGGTCGGGGTGGATGGTGGGGTAGCTAAAAGAGCCCCGTCCTAAATTAGCTGCTTAGGCTGGATCGATGTTCATGCTGGCGACGAGGTCAATGTTGGTGCCGAGAAGATCTTCCAGTACGACGTCGCCCATGCGGATGGGGGCGTTGACGACTAGACCTCGGATGAGGGCCATGGCCTGGGCGTGGAGTTCTAGCGGGATGGCTTCGGCGGTGCGCACGGGGAGCAGGGCTTCGTTGCCGCCGGAGGCGGCCACGGTCGTCGTGAGCACGCGCATGGGGCAGGTTAGCTCCTGATGTGCGAACGTATCGCCGCGCGTGCAGTTGTTGCCGGTTACGGAGCGCACTTCCACCACGGTGCCATTGGCGTCACGCTCTACCTCTACGGTCAGAAGGCATTCGGATGGGCAGGTCGTGCAGTTGAACTGCAGCGTTTCGATCTCGTTATTGCTCATAGTTTATGCCTCCTCGATGAGATCGACGGATAGGACAATCTCGCTGGCACCCAGGTCGAGCGCTTGTTTGATGACCTTTGCCGGCAGTGGGAAGCTTTCCATTACACTCGGTTTAAACGGGCGGACCTTGCCTGCAAACAGCTCCACGCCGCCAGCAAGAATGCGCGCGCGGGCAGCGTCGACAGGTCGGCGCACACGGAAGTGGGGTTGGGTGAGCGCCCCAGCCGTAATGCGTCCCGGCAGCGCGTATCCCGCAATGCCGGCAGGGGAGACCGTCAACTCGCGGCCCGTGCTCGCCGCGCTCGCATCGGCCCCAACACCACAGCCCAACGCCCACGCCGCCGCAGCCGCACCGGCGCGCTCGGACTCGGTCGTCACGTTGTCGGCCAGGTCGTGCACGTGCAGCACGTTGCCACAGGCAAAGATACCCGGCACGCATGTCTGGAGGCTCTGGTCCACCACGGCGCCGCGCGTGCGTGGGTCAAGCTCCACGCCCGCGGCAACCGAAAGCTCGTTCTCGGGAATCAATCCCACCGAAAGCAGCAGCGTGTCGCACGGAACGATGCGCTCGGTCCCGGCAATGGACGCCAGGCGCTCGTCGACCTGGCTTACCTCGACGGCCTCCACGCGGTCGTGCCCGATCACGCGCGTGACCGTGGTGGACAGGTGCAGCGGAATGTCAAAGTCGTCCAGGCAGTTCTTCACATTGCGGCGCAGGCCGTTGGCGTACGGCATGAGCTCGTACACGCCCTCGACCGAAATCCCCTCGAGCGTGCAGCGGCGCGCCATGATCAGCCCGATGTCACCCGAGCCCAAAATGACGGCGCGCGAGCCGGGCTTGAGGTTCTCGATATTGATGTATCGCTGCGCCAAGCCGGCCGTAAACACGCCAGCGGGACGGCTGCCGGGGATCTTGATCTCGCTGCGGGTACGCTCACGGCAGCCCATGGCAAGGACGACCGCCCGTCCGGTGAGCTGCAGCATGCCGGTGGGGCTCATGAGCGTGACGGTGTGGACCGCGGTGTCTTCCGCAGGCTCGCCTGAATCAATCCCAATCACCATGCTGTTCAGGAACAGCGCAATGTCGGTTGCGTGCACCTGGTCGATAAAGCGCTGCGCGTACTCGGGACCGGTGAGCTCCTGTTTAAAGTGCGACAGGCCAAAGCCGGGGTGGATGCATTGGCGGAGGATGCCGCCCAGGTGCTGCTCGCGCTCCACGATGGCCACGCGCGCTCCGGCCTTATGCGCGGCCAGCGCGGCCGCCATGCCGGCGGGGCCGCCGCCGATAACGACCACGTCGAAGGCTTGCGTTTGTACGGCTTCTACGACGCCGCTTTATCGACCGCTCGATTTGAATTTCGCCATCCTAACGCACCCCCTTCAGCGGTCCCTCAACCAGCCAAGATCCGGTGTCCTCCAGTAATACCTCGCTGGGGTCGCAGCCCAGCTCTCGGGCAAGAATCGCCACCACAAGGCTCTGGCAAAAGCCGCTTTGGCATCGACCCATGCCGGCGCGGCAGCGGCGCTTGACGCCCTCGACCGAAACCGCGCCCGGGCGGCGTCGGATCGCGGCCACGATCTCGGCCTCGGGCACCGTCTCGCAGCGGCAGACAATCTGCCCCCACGCGGGATCGGACTCAATGAGTTCTTCCTTGCGTGCCAGCGGTGCGCGGTCAAAGTCGTCCGGCTCGCGGCGAATTGGGTTCCAGTCCGCCCGCTCGTGCAGCTCCACGCCCGCCTCACGCATCACAAGCTCCATGCGCTCGGCAATGGCCGGCGCGCTCGCCACGCCTGGTGACTGAATGCCCGCCGCCTGGAACAGTCCCGGCACCACGTCCGACTGTCCAATAAAGAAGTCGTTTGTTCCCTGAATGACCGGACGCCCGCCGGCAAACGCGCGCACCACGCGGCGCGTGTCCAGATCGGGAA
>URNQ01000145.1 GCA_900549245.1 uncultured Collinsella sp. | reverse complement strand
GACGACAGTCAACCCGACGGCTCCGCCCGGGGACTTGCCGAATCTGCCCACGGCGTCAAACTCGTCCATCTCCATGGAGCTACCTCCCCCTGACGGCGCTGAGCGGCTTCGGCTCGAAGTGCTCGTCGCGCTCGACGGCGGCGAACCCCATTTGGCGGTTCAGCTCCTCCATCTCCTTGATGCTGAAGTAGCCGAGCTCGTCGTCGTAGCCTTCGACGAGGCCGAACGCCTCGTCCGTGCCGTCGAACTCGAGCAGCCACCAGTCCCATCCGTTCACGCACGAGAAGTAGTGGGCGTAGACCGTGGGGTCCTCCGCCCCGTCCTGCTCGTAGAGCCTCGGCAGCCCCTCCGCAATCTCCCTCGTCATCAGCTCCTGCATGTCTTCCTCCGTTTCCGGGCACGCTGCCCTGAACATCTCGCCCCTGCGGGCAAAGCCGAATGGCGACGCCGCGCGTCGTCGTCGGCTTTGCTCCCTGCAAAGCCGCACCGGAGCGAAGACGGGTCAAGGGAGTCCATGACGACCTCCACCAACCGGAGCGGAGCGAAGGTTTGTGCGGGGTCTCATGGGCCCCTTGACGGGGCGTAGCGGAGGTGCCACCCACGTAACGGATACGAGGTCATGACCGGCGAATGCCGCCGAAACGTTGGAAATCATGGGTCAAGACTGAAGAGAGGCGGCCGCCCCTAACGGACGGCCGCCTTAGCGAGCCTTACTAATTCGGTTCTGGTATATGATCCGAGACGCCTGCCGGGAAAATCCCGACGATACTAGTGATAGTCGTTTGCGAAGGAGCCGTTGAAGAGCGCCTTACAGTCGACATCGCTGTAGGCCATGACGGCATCCTGGACCTCGGGGCGCAGGAGGTTGAGCACCTTGTACACGCCCTCGCCCATATCACCGACGAAGAGTACCTGCTTGAACACGTCGGGGTAATCGCGCAAGTAGGTTACATAGCCCCTGAGCTTTGCCAGCGTGTCACCGAGGAACTCGCCATGCGAGTCGACGATGGACGGCCTGATGACGCCCTCAGCATCCTTCACGAAGAAGAGGAAGTCTGGATGCA
Source organism: uncultured Collinsella sp. (assembly GCA_900549245.1). Taxonomy (GTDB): domain Bacteria; phylum Actinomycetota; class Coriobacteriia; order Coriobacteriales; family Coriobacteriaceae; genus Collinsella. The sequence continues at coordinate 3,849 of URNQ01000145.1, read as the reverse complement.
GGGCCTTGCGTCCCACCGAAGACATGTACGGGATCGAAAACGCCTTGGCAGACATGCTGCCCGACGGATTGCGATAGAAGGCAACCGTGCGATTCTTTGCCAATTCGTTCCTAACGATATAGTCTTCCGCCGGGTTCAGGTCGAGCGGGCAGAGGCCGTCCTCTTTCTGCACGATATGGCACGGATACTTAGCGAAGTCGTCCGACGTGCTGGTAGACGTGGGCCACTCTATCTTTGTGAGACGTTTGCCCTCGGTTTCACGGGCCAGCTCGTCGTAGCGTTGCTTTGCCACGTCGTTAAGGTAGTCATAATCGCCAGATCCATCGACCTTATCGAAGTATCCCTTTCGGCATTGAGCCGCCCAGCCCTCGAGCGCATCAACAATGGCCTGAGTGCGAACCGCTGCGGCAAGGCGCAGGTCGCACTCGGGCCGCCCAAGCTCCTTGAAGTTGGCGCGACGATACTCATTCGCAAACTCCTTAGTGAAATGCATGTCGGCGTCGCGGGCGGCCTTTCTGAGACCCTCGGCGTCCGTGCGGGCCTCCTCCTGCTCCTAGTCCTCGGTCTCGTTGAGCTTGTCGAGCGTGATCTTGACGGTCTCGGCAACCTCTACGTCGTGTTTGGTTTCGCGGTACTCGTCCTCGTTAGCAACGATGTATCCCTTGAGCTTCTGAACGAACTGTTTTTTCACGTCGGCTGCGGCATTGACGTCGAGGCCAGTCTCGACAAGCAGAGTCGCCGTCTTAACCAGACTCTGGAATTCGTTTCTAGCCTTCTTCGGAATGCGCTGGACGGGGATGGAATCGAAGGCTGTGCGGATGCCCTGCCACTCCTGGTGCGTGAAAGACTGCTCGCGCTTGGTGGGCGGCTTGGGCTTTGCCATGGGAACGGGTTTTACGACCGAGACGGGCTGGGTCGGCTCGGTCTGTGTGGAACTTGGCTCAGGGGTCGCAGATTGCTGCGGGGCAGGCGCTGCAACGTCGTTGCCCGTTACGGGGTGAGGCGTCAGCTCCGCTTCTGGCGCCGGGACGTCGACGGGCCTGACCGCCGAGGCAAGCGAGGGCTGCGTTCCCTGCATGTCCAACGGCTCCTGAATCGCGATGCCGGCAAGCGGCGCCTGGTAGCCGGGTTGTGCCTGCCGCGCCGCCTCGATGGCCTTCTCGTTCTCCTCGTACGCCTTGAGCTCCTGTTGGTAGTCAGCTTCGGACTTGGGCACAGCCGCCGTGATAGTCACGGGGTTGAGAACGATGTTCTGCTTGCCGATGGAGCTCTCGCCCATGTCGTCCTTGCGGCCCATGAGGTAGTCGACCACGTCCTGAGTGCTCTCGGGATTGAATTGGGGCAGGTAGCAGGCGACGGAGTTCAAAAGATCATCGGATTCGATGCGCCGCGCAAGTGGAGTGCGTACCATACGTCCCACGAGCTGTGCGATATAGGTCGAGTCCGAACGCCTGCGCTGCGAGAAGATGACCTCCGCTCGCGGGCAGTCCCATCCGTTGGAGACAGCCTCCTTGGCGAAGAGCACGCGAATGCGCGAGGTGTCCTGAACGAACTCGGGCTCGACATAGGGAATGAGGTATTTTCCCGCCGCGATGTCCCTATGCTCGCCGAAGACGTTGGCGAAAGACATCGCCTCGGAAAGGCCGGGGACCAGGCCCGTGATCTGGTCGCACATCTCAGCCAGGGCCGAGTTGCTCACGTTGTCCGCCGCTTGGATGAGCAGCAGCGGGTTGACGGGACTCTCGCCCTCACGGGCACAGTACTCGCCCCACTCGCGGCAGGCCAGGGCATAGCGCTCGCACGCCATAGTGAGGTACTGGTGCTCGACTGGGTCGTCCTTCTCTGGCACGCGCAACTCGATGATGTCCTTGAGCAGACCTGACTCCTGGACCTCGCGAGGGGTCACAGCGACCTTCGGCATGCGCACGCGATCGGCGCGCTGGTCCATAGCTGCCTCGAACCTCTGCGGCGTGGCGGAGACACCAACGACAACGGGCATCGCTGCACGACCATCCAGGCCATCAATTAGGTTGGCGTAAATCGTCGCGGTGCCGCGCTCACTTGATGCATTGGCCCCCAGGCCGCGGTGGGCCTCGTCTATGAACAGATAGAGGTTATGCTCCGGGTCCCTGATGGTGCGGTCAAGGATATCCCAGAACACGCGGCCGGAGTTGGCCTCACCACCCTTGGTGAGCAGGCCATTCTTACTAAGCAGGTCCTTGCTGAGGAAATAGACATGGCGCGGTTCGAGAATGTCGTGCGCGGCTCCGAAGTCGTTGGTAATCGTGACCAGATGGCGCCTGTCGAGGATGCTGTCTGCCAGCTTGTCCGCCACGTTGGAGAAACGCACGCTCGTCTGCTCGTTCAGGCTCGGGGGATCCGAGAGCCAAAGAACAACGGCATTCTCGTCGGGCATGAGGCCCAGATCATCGTCTCCGAAGAAGAGCGCTTCGATCGTCGCCGCGCATATGACCGTCTTGCCCGAGCCCGTGGGGGATGCGAGGCACATCGAGGACAGTTCGCCGTCCTGCTCATAGCGTCGGCGCATCGACTGCAACTTGTTTGCCAGGGTCGCGACTGCCCCGGCTTGGAAATCTTTAAGTTCGACTCTCATGTTTACCTCACCGCATCCTCGGCGGCAATCTTGAACGATTGCAGGTAGTTCTCGTACAGACGGACAACGTCGAGCCCGGGGAGCTGAGTCTTAACGGAGGTATATCGAGCCGTGTCGTCCGTGATCACATAGGCGCACCTTATGCTGGCATTCTGCTTGACGGCGTCTATGAAAGAGCCAACCGAAGCAAAGTCGAAAAGGACGGCATAGGCGTCGGCCATGGCAAAGCCCGGCTGCTCGTGCTTGATGACGCGTCCGCGAGCGCCGGCGCGCAGCCAGAGCAGAGGCGCGATCTCCTCGAAGGCCACGCCCAGCTCGACGGCGTCTGGATCTTCGTAGGTGAGGTCAAAGAAGACGGCGTTTTCCTCGAAGCCGTCGGCCATGGGGAACTCGTCGGTGAACTTGTAGTCACCCTTGATGGGATCGCCCTCGGGCGTCTTGCCCGTGATGGCCGCCGTGACGCGAGGTTTGGTAACGTACTGGCAGATGCCTAGTGCCTCCCATTCGGGGTCGCCCTGGCGAAGACCGCGCTTGGTGAGCTTTTTGGATTCGTCCTCAGAGACCTCGTTGTTCGTTACGCTGATGGAGCGCCTGCGCCCGCCATCCTGATGGTTCAGGCGCATGACGGCATGTACCGTGGTGCCCGATCCTGAGAAGAAATCGACTACAAGGGCGTCGGGCTTGTCGGCAACAACGGAAGCGATTGAGAGCTCGGTCGCATAAAGGGACTTTGGAAATGTGAAGCGCCTATCGCCGATGAACTTTTTGATATATCGGCTCCCGTATTCACCGGCAGAGAACTGCGTGCCACTCCAAACGGTTGTTGGAATGGCAGAGCGCTCTCCCTGCTCTTCGAGAAGCAAGGACCCATCCTCAGCCTTGCCGATGAGTTTAATTTCTCCATTCTTGAGACGCTCCTCTTGGGAATCTCCTAGGTAAAGGAGGGAGTACCGATCACTCTTTTTGTTGTACTCACCTACTTTTGCGCACCCGCGATCAAGCTTGGCCTGTAGGGCATTCTGGGAGATCCTCCAAGTCGCCTCTCGGCCATCGGTCCTAATAGGCCAAACTGCCCTGGGACCCGTTTTTGTCGGTATCTTTGTCCAGTCTTGTTCAAGGGGGAGAGAAGCGCCGAGCTCCTTAATGGTCGCGGTCTCCTCATCGATATAGATGGGATAAAAGAGGTTCGGCCTTGCGGTGCGGGCGGCATTGGGACCGCCCCTCAGCAGCCGCTC
>URNQ01000144.1 GCA_900549245.1 uncultured Collinsella sp. | reverse complement strand
CGACGCTCGTGACGACCGCCCTCAAACTCGGCGTCGAGCCACTCGTCGACAATCATCTTGGCGAGCTCGGAGCCCACGACGCGGGCGCCAAAGGCGAGCACGTTGGTATTGTTGTGCATGCGGGAGAGCTTGGCGCTGAAGGGCTCGGAGCACACAACGGCGCGTACGCCCTCGACCTTGTTGGCAGCCAGGCTGATCCCGACACCGGTGCCACAGATGAGGATGCCCAGGTCGACGTCGCCGTTGGCAACGGCCTTACCCACCTTGTAGCCGGCGATGGGGTAGTCAAAGCTCTCGGAGGTGTCGGTGCCAAAGTTCACGACCTCGCAGCCGCGCTCCTTCAGGTGCTCGGAAATGATGTTCTTGAGCTCGACGGCGGCGTGGTCGTTACCGATACCGATCTTCATGGATGGTTCCTCTCTGGTCTGTGCGGCGCAAATGCTAAAGGTGTTTACCGCGTTCGACTGCATGATAGCGCGACTTTTGCGTAAACGCTCGAGCGTTTTTTGGTCAAACGCTTTAGCAGGCAACAAGACTGGCTTCTCGTGAATGAATGTCGTCAGTTTGCGCTTGAGCGCCGTCTGCCGGAACCATGGTTGCGGTTTTTGATGCATTGTTATCAAATAAAGGAGCTAACTTTTTTGAGAGCCCAGCCCGTTATGCAAGCAGGAGATACCTATGCCTACCGATTCCATCCGTGATGCCGCGTTTTGCGATGTTTTGAACCGCGAGCTTGTCTGTGCACTCGGCTGCACCGAGCCCATTGCCGTTGCCTATGCAGCGGCGCTGGCGAGCCAGACGCTCGGTTGCGAACCCGATCACATGGACGTTGCCTGCTCGGGCAACATCATCAAGAACGTTAAGAGCGTGACCGTGCCCAATTCGGGCGGAATGCATGGTATTGAGGCTGCGGCCGTGCTGGGTGCCGTGGGCGGCGACGCCAAGAGCGCTCTCGAGGTGCTCGAGAGCGTTGACGATAAAGACCGTGCGCGCGTGTCCGAGCTCCTCGCCGACGATAAAGTCGCGCCGCTGCGCCGGCTACTGCGATGTGTCGCTTGTCGAGGGTGTGCCCAACCTCTACATCAAGGTGACTGCGACGGCCGGGGGCCATACCGCGGTCGTCGAGATTACCGACCACCACACCAATGTCACGTGCCATACGCTCGACGGTATTCCGGTGTGCGGCAAGTCGGCGGGGGAGTGTGCCGCCTGCGCCGAGCGCGTCGTGGCCGAGCGGGCGGCAGATAATGCCGATACGCCCATGTCGATTGAGACTATCATCGACTTTATCGAGGACGGTGACATTGAGGACGCCCGCGCTGCCGTTGAGCGTCAGATTGAGCTGAATGGCGCGATCAGTGCCGAGGGTCTCGCGCACGCTTGGGGCGCCGAGGTGGGCCGTACGCTGCTGGGTGCTCGTGCCGATGACGTCGCCTGCCGCGCCCGTGCCCGTGCGGCCGCCGGGTCCGACGCCCGCATGAACGGTTGCGCGCTGCCGGTCGCCATTGTGTGCGGCTCGGGCAATCAGGGCATTACCTGCGCATTGCCCGTCATGGAGTATGCCGAGTACCTGCGTTGCGACCACGAGCGCCTGGTGCGCGCCGTGATGCTGTCCGATCTTATCGCCGTGCATATCAAGAGCTATATTGGTGCGCTCTCGGCGTTTTGCGGTGCTATTTGCGCTGCGTGCGGCGCCGGCGCTGCGATTACCTGGCTGTGCGGTGGCACGCGCGAGCAGATTGGCGCGACGGTCTCGAATACGCTTGGCAACGTGGGCGGCATCGTGTGCGACGGCGCCAAGGCGAGCTGTGCCGCCAAGATCTCGGCTGCCGTCGATGCGGCGATTCTGGGCCACGATATGGCCATGCAAGGCCGCGGCTTCCGCGCCGGCGAGGGCCTGATCCAAGATACCGTTGAGCAGACGATCGCCAGTATGGGCTACGTAGGCCGCGTGGGCATGAAGGACACCGACGTCGAGATCCTCAACATCATGATCGGCAAAACCCAGGTGTGCTAGTTACGCGGTTTTACCAAACCGCGTAACCAGTCGACGCTGCAAACGCCCCTAAGCGGCAATCTGCCTTTCAATCGTCGGGCATGGCCAGAAGGCCTATGCCCTCCTCTTTCAAGGCACATTGCTCGCTTAGGGGCATTTTCGCTGACTTGTGCTCAACCTGCGGCGATATTTGGTTTGGAGCGAGGGGTCCTACGACAGTTCGTGGGCTACTTGGTGCTCGTAGAAGGCCTCGATTACGGCGTTAAAGTCGCGGGCGAAGTCTTCCATGGTTCCGCGCCAGGTGGCTCGGCTGGGCTTGCCTTGGCCCACAAAGGCGGTTTGGATGCCGCAATCGGGGGACGGGAAGTCGCGCTTGGGATCGTTGCCCACCATAAGGACCTCGTGCGGCTCGAGCCCCATCACCTGAAGCTGCTCTAGATAGTAGGTGGCATCGGGCTTGCAGCGGGTGGTGTTTCCCATGTGCGTGACGAGCTCAAAGGGAGCGTCGGCCAGGTCGCCCCAACCCATGCGGCACTCGATGGCCCCCTGGGGAAAGCTGGGGTTGGTAAAGAGCGCACAACGCAGCCCTGCGTCCTGTACGGCCTGGAGCGCGGCGTGTGCGCCCGGCATGGCGTGGGCGTTAATGACATCGTCGTTCTTGTACGGAAGAACTTCGCGGTCATAGTAGGTAAACGCCTCGTAGATGAGGGGATCGGAGAGTCGGATCCCGCATCGGCGCTCGACCTCTTCTTGGTAAAACTCAAGATTGGTGCGGTTGTCCGTGCCGCTGCGGCGATTGGCGTTGAGGTCGACCAGGATGGTGCCGAGGCGTGCCATCGTGCCACCGCGGCTGCGGCGCCCGATATCCGCGAGCATCGAAGAGACATCCTTAAAATAGCGAAGGATGAACGCGTTGAGGTTGATGCTGAGAAGCGTTTCGTCCATATCGAAAACGACTGCTTTGAGCACGAGGGCACCTTTCTCGTAAATTTGATCTAGAGTCGTTGGCTCCGGATACTTTACCCCAAAGCCAATTGCCTGGCTGGTTATCGTCAAGTTGCGGAGACGTGTGTTCATAAGATTACGAAAAAGTCTCCACACGAGTAAAAAATCGCAGTTCACGCTTGAAATCGAACTCATTTCCCCGTAACCTATACGAACGTGATTGCATAAGCGTCACATTAGTATCTGTCGGCTCCCGAGTGTTCCTAAACGTTGTGTGCTTGTCGCACCCTTCTGTAGGTCCTAGCAATCGGGGCCCCGTAGTTCGAAAGGGGTCCACCTTTGAGTGAGATTCAGAACTCGTCCATTTTCTCTCTTGACGATGTCAATGAGGAGGAGATGAACAACCTCATCGACGGTACGATTACCGACTTTGATGAGGGCGATCTCGTTAACGGCACTGTCGTTAAGATCGAGCATGACGAGGTGCTCGTTGACATCGGATTCAAGTCCGAGGGCGTTATCCCGGTCCGCGAGCTGTCCATCCGCAAGGACGCTAACCCTGCAGACATCGTTGCACTCGGTGATCCCATCGAGGCTCTGGTTCTCCAGAAGGAGGACAAGGACGGTCGTCTGGTCCTGTCCAAGAAGCGTGCCGAGTACGAGCGTGCTTGGAACCGCATCGAGGAGAAGTTCAACTCCGGCGAGAACGTCGAGGGCGAGGTTATCGAGGTTGTCAAGGGCGGCCTGATCCTCGACATCGGCCTGCGTGGCTTCCTGCCCGCTTCCCTCGTCGACCTCCGTCGCGTCAAGGACCTCACCTCTTACATGGGCACCCGCATCGAGGCCCGCGTCATCGAGATGGACCGCAACCGCAACAACGTCGTCCTCTCCCGTCGCGTCGTGCTCGAGGAGTCCCGTAAGGCCGAGCGCTCCGAGATCCTGTCCAAGCTCAAGTCTGGTATGCGTCTCCAGGGCACCGTTTCCTCCATCGTCGACTTCGGCGCCTTCGTCGACCTCGGCGGTATCGACGGCCTCATCCACATCTCCGAGCTCTCCTGGAACCACGTCAACCATCCTTCCGAGGTTGTCAAGGTCGGCCAGGAGGTCGAGGTCGAGGTTCTCGACGTCGATCTCAACCGCGAGCGCATCTCCCTGGGTCTCAAGCAGACCACCGAGGATCCGTGGCGCGCACTGGTCAAGAAGTACCCCGTCGGCGCTATCGTCGAGGGCACTGTGACCAAGCTTGTCCCGTTCGGCGCTTTCGTCGACCTGGGCGAGGGCATCGAGGGCCTGGTGCACATCTCCGAGATGGCCAACAAGCACGTCGATCAGCCTTCTCAGGTCACCCATGTGGGCGACAAGGTTCAGGTCAAGGTCATGGAGATCGACCTCGACCGTCGTCGTATCTCCCTGTCCATGAAGTCCGCTGCTGAGACTCTGGGTGTCGAGATCGAGGTTACCCCGCTGCCTTCCGAGAAGAAGGACGAGGAGACCGACGCCGAGTAAATCGGTTTGACGATCACTTGTTTTAAGGGACCCGTCCGCAATGGACGGGTCCCTTTTTGCATTTGGTGCCGAGATGCATGATGCTGCCCATGCTATCCACAAGCTATTTGGTTGTCGGTGCATGAAAAAATGCCGACATCCCGCCTCGGGGAGGAGACGGGAACACACCGAGTAGACGGAGGGGTGTGGAGCGCGGTCGCGTCTCGACTGACGACGTTGCCCATCGACAGGACCATTGTAGCGCATGGCGGTTCTTGGTTTATCGTGTCGAGCGTTTGCGTTGTGCCATTGCCTGCGGCAACGGTGTGTTACACTCTTGCACTGCTGAGTGGGCCAGACGGTCGCGCGATGTGCTGCTTGCAGTACGCGTGAGGAAAGTCCGGGCTCCAGAGGGCGGGATGCCGGCTAACGGCCGGGCGGAGTGATCCGACGGAAAGCGCCGCAGAAAAGAAGACTCCCACCTGCGCCGCAAGGCGTAAAGGGAAAAGCTGAAACGGTGGTGTAAGAGACCACCAGCGTCGTGGC
>URNQ01000143.1 GCA_900549245.1 uncultured Collinsella sp. | reverse complement strand
TGGGCGAGGACCCCGGGGGGCGGGCGCGGTGGGGGGAGCCGATAGCCGCGGCGTAGGCGGAATACGGGTCGGTGGCCGAAGACGACAGCACGCGGCAAGCGAAGGTGGAGTTGTTGCCGCCGCCGTGCTCGGCATGCAGCATGAGCATAACGTCGAGCAGCATCGCCTCATCGCGGGTGAACGCCATGCCGCCGCGCAGGACCTGTAGGATGGTCTCGGCGGTGGAGAGACCGGGCGTAGGGTGCGGCACGTGAACCTCGGAGCCGCGAAGCTTGGCGACCGAGGCCATGTGTGCGAAGGCGGCGATGCGCGGGAGACGTGCGAGCATGGAAATGGCGACGTCGATTTCGTGCTCGGGCGTGATCACGTCTGGTTCGGCATCGAAGGCGTAGAGCAGCAGTACGGCGCGCTGGAGCACGTTCATGATGCTCGACGATACCGTGGTCATAGGGAACTCTTTAACGTACTCGTCGCTCAGATGTCTAAAGGCGCCCAGGCGCTCGCAAAAGCCGTCGAGCTCTTCCTTGTTGGGCAGCGAACCCGTGATAAGCAGATAGGCGACTTCCTCGTAGCCGTAGCGATTCTCGGCCTGGGCGTTGTTGACCAGATCCTCGATGCTGTAGCCACGAAGCGTGAGTTTGCCCTGATCGGGCACGACCTTACCGTCGACCTTGTTGTAGCCATGCACATCCGAGATGCGAGTGAGGCCCGCGACCACGCCCGAACCGTCTGCATTGCGCAGGCCGCGCTTGACATTGTGCTCGACAAACAGGTCCTCGTCATAAGGGTCGGTCGGCAGGCCGTGGTAGAGGTTTTCGCTTTCGGGCGAAATCTGACGGCTCGCCTCGTAATCCAGAACCAGGCGGCTCAAGTGGTCATCGAAGCGGTAATAGATTTTCTTGGCGTCGTAGGCCATGCGCGCTCCTCTCCGGGCCGCATCGGGGTGACTTGCATGGGCATGCGCGCGTCAGGCTATCCCCAGCGGCTTGCTCGCTACAGGCGGTACATAAAGTTGAAGACGTCCTCGCGCTGGATGGACACGTTGACGCCCGAAAGCTCGCCGGCCTCGGCCAGCGCCTTCTGCAGCTCGGCGAAGTCGAGCTTGGACTCGGCGGTATCGGCCAGCATGGTCATGGTGAAGATGTCCTCGATAATGGACTGCGTGATGTCGCGGATGTCGACGTTGGCCTCGCCTAGGACACGGGTGACGCCGGCGACGATGCCGGGGCGGTTCTTGCCAAGGACGGTGATGACGATACGGGAGGACGAGATCTCGGCCATGGGAAACCCTTTCGCGTGATTGCGGCGCGCGCGGGGCGCTCCGCTACGGTACAGTGTTCATCATTGTACCTGTCTGGCGCAAAAAAGGCGCGCTCGCTGCGGCGTTACATGCCTGCAACATGGGCGAAGGGGCGACAGGGTGCGTGTCCGCTGCGGTTGGCCACGCCGCGTTGCACAAAGACCGTGAACCTTTTGTGGGACGCGCGGCGCCGTGGTACCATAGCCGAGTTTGTTGTCTTGGTCGGAAACCAAGACGCCTTATGCGCTGATCGGTAACCAGCGCCTGACCAATAAGGAGTCCTACCATGAAGCAGGGTATCCATCCCCAGTATGTCGAGTGCACGGTGACGTGCTCCTGCGGCAACACCTTCAAGACGCACGCTACTGTGTCCGAGATGAAGGTCGAGCTTTGCAACGAGTGCCACCCGTTCTACACCGGCCAGCAGAAGTTTGTCGACACCGGTGGACGCGTCCAGCGCTTCGCCGACAAGTTCGGTGGCGCCGCTGCCGCCCAGCTCAAGAAGGCCGAGGAGGCCAAGGCTGCCAAGGCCGCCAAGGCTGCTGAGGCCGAGGCCGCTCGCAAGGCCGCCGCTGAGGCTAAGGCTGCCGAGAAGGCTAAGCGTGCTGCTAAGTTTGCCGAGGAGGCTGCCAAGCAGCCCGCCGAGGCTCCCGCAGAGGCTCCCGTCGAGGAGGCCGCTGCCGAGGCCGAGACCACCGAGGCTGCTGAGTAAATAGCTCGCCGCGGAATCACTCGCATTCATGGCATGAGGGCCGTGCATCCATTTGGATGCGCGGCCCTTTTTCTTTTTAAATTAGTGCAAACTAACCTGTCCCCATGGCACCACATGGCAGAGAGGCGGCGTTTGCCCAGATAGACCTGCCAAAATAAACCAGTCCCTTTTTGGCAGGTTGGTCGTAGTTATTACGTGGCGGTTGAGGTCGACCGCATAGGCGGTGCCTTGTTTGGCTAAAGTACAATTATCTGTGTTTAACTCGCCCAAGGTTTCACGGCGTGGGCGATGGCCAAAAAGGAAAACCACATGGGATTCATGTCAAAGCTGCTGTCCTTTGGATCCGATAAGGACCTTAAGCGCTACTACAAGATCGTCGACCAGATCAACGGTCTTGAGCCCCAGTTTGAGAAGATGACCGAGGAGGAACTCCGCGGCCAGACCGATAAGTTCCGCGAGCGTTACGCCAACGGCGAGTCGCTCGACGACATGCTCCCCGAGGCCTTTGCCACCGTGCGCGAGGCTTCCAAGCGCATCACGGGCATGCGTCACTTTGACGTGCAGCTCATCGGCGCCATGGCACTGCACGAGGGCCACATCGCCGAGATGAAGACCGGCGAAGGCAAGACCCTGGTCTCCACGCTGGCCGGCTACCTCAACGCTATTGCCGGCAAGGGCGTGCACGTCGTTACCGTCAACGATTACCTGGCCAAGCGCGACTCCGAGTGGATGGGCCGCATCTACAAGTACCTGGGCATGACCGTCGGTCTGCTCCAGAACAACATGCCGCTCGAGCTCAAGCGCCCGGCCTACCAGGCCGACGTCACCTATGGCACCAACTCCGAGTTCGGCTTTGATTACCTGCGCGACAACATGGTTACCCGTCCCGAGCAGCGCGTGCAGCGCGGCCACAACTACGCCATCGTCGACGAGGTTGACTCCATCCTGATCGATGAGGCTCGCACCCCGCTGATCATCTCGGGTGCCGGCACCAAGTCCGCCAGCACCTACAAGGACTTCGCGCGTGCCGTGCGTGGCCTTGAGCGCGGCGAGGACGTGTCGCACGATATGCTTACCGCCACCGAGGATGTTGAACCCACGGGCGACTACGTCATGGACGAGGCCAAGCACACCATCGCTGCCACCGAGCGCGGTCTTAAGAAGATCGAGCGCCGCCTGGGTATCGATGACATCTATGCCGATCTCTCCGGCCAGCTGGTCAACCACCTGCAGCAGGCGCTGAAGGCCCAGTACATGTTCCACCGCGACAAGCAGTATGTGGTCACCAACGGCGAGGTCAAGATCGTCGACGAGTTCACCGGCCGCATTATGGAAGGCCGCCGTTACTCCGAGGGCCTGCACCAGGCCATCGAGGCCAAAGAGGGCGTGCTTGTACGCGAGGAGAACCAGACGCTGGCCACTATCACCTTGCAGAACTACTTCCGTCTGTATGACAAGCTCTCCGGCATGACCGGTACGGCACTCACCGAGGATGCCGAGTTCCGCGAGATCTACAAGCTGCCCGTTGAGGTCATCCCCTCCAACAAGCCCGTTCAGCGTGTTGACCATGAGGACCTGGTGTACCGCACCATCCAGGCCAAGTACAACGCCGTTGCCGATGACGTCGAGCGACGTCACGCCAAGGGCCAGCCGGTCCTGGTGGGCACCGTCTCCATCGAAAGCTCCGAGAAGCTGTCGGCCGCCCTTACCAAGCGCGGCATCGCGCACGAGGTCCTCAACGCTAAGCATCACGAGCGCGAGGCTCATATCGTTGCCCAGGCCGGACGCTACGGCGCCGTGACCATCGCTACTAACATGGCCGGTCGTGGTACCGACATCCTGCTGGGCGGCAACCCCGACGAGCTGGTGCGCGAGCGCCTTGAGTACGAGGGCCTGACCATGGAGGACGTGACGCCCGAGCAGCTCGAGCAGTTTAACGCCGAGGCCAAGGAGACCTGCAAGGCCGAGCGCGAGCGCGTGCTTGCCGCCGGCGGCCTGACCGTCATCGGCACCGAGCGCCACGAGTCCCGTCGTATCGACAACCAGCTGCGCGGCCGCTCCGGCCGTCAGGGCGATCCGGGCGAGACCCAGTTCTACCTGTCGCTCGAGGACGACCTCATGCGCCTGTTCGGCGGCGACAAGATGGACCGCGTCTCCAAGATGATGGTCACGGCCGACATGGGCGACGACATGCCCATCCAGCACAAGATCATCTCAAAGGCCGTCGAGAGCGCCCAGCACAAGGTCGAGAGCATCAACTTCTCCATGCGCAAGAGCGTCCTTGAGTACGACGACGTCATGAACAAGCAGCGCCAGGTCATCTACGCTGAGCGCAATAAGATTCTGGACGGCAAGGACCTGACCGACCACATCACCGAGGTCATGCACGACACCGTGTACCGCTGCGTTCAGGAGTTCTGCACCAAGGACAGTCACGATGGCGAGCGCGACCTGGAGGGCCTGCGCAAGTGGGTTGTGGAGCTCACCGGCCACATCGATACGCCGAAGTTCCCCGACGAGGATTATGAGGCCCTGGCTGCCGATGTCCTGGCTTACGTAGAGAAGTGCTACAACATGAAGGCCGAGCGCTTGGGCGAGGACCTGATGCGCGAGCTCAACACCCAGGTCATGCTGCGCGTCATCGATACCCGCTGGATGAACTACCTGCAGGAGATGGACTACCTCAAGACCGGCATCGGCCTGCGCGGCTTTGGCCAGCGCGACCCGCTGGTCGAGTACAAGACCGAGGCCTACGGCGCGTTCCAGATCCTCGTCGACACCATGTACGAGGATTACCTGCGCACGGTTCTGCGCATCGAGATCAAGGCTGCCCCGCGTGCCGTGGAGCACAAGGAGGAGCCCGCGCTCGAGGGTGCGCACTTCTCCGGTCCTGCCGAGGTCGATGGTGACAACGGCGACTCGGTGCTGCGCAAGCAGGCGCAGGTGCAGGCCCGCACGGCTGTCCAGGGTGGTCCGGCT
>URNQ01000142.1 GCA_900549245.1 uncultured Collinsella sp. | reverse complement strand
CCGCGGTCGCCGCCTTCTGCGCGGCATCCACCACGGCGGGCGCGGCCTCGCGTGCGGCAGCGACCATGCGGTCCTTAATGCCCTCGACGAGTTTACTCATCTGTCTCTCCTCTTAGTTGTTGGACTCGACGGCTGCGGCGGTGTCGGCCGCGTCCTCGAGCTGCAAATTCAATAGCTTCATGCCGTATTCCGGCACGTTGATATCGATAGGTTGGCCATACAGGTCACCAGGGCGCACAAAAGCGAGCACCGTCATAATGCGTGCCATGGCCTCGGGCGATTCGGTGAGCCCACGCTCAAACCAGCGCTGAATCATGCCAACCTCGGCGCTCACGACGTAGGTGACGTAGTAGTCAAAGAACGTGCCCAGCGCCAGGCCCAAAATGCCCGTCTGCGCACGCGGCACCACAGCCTCACGCGCGGTGTCGATGATCCTTTTAATGAAGGCCTGGTCGCCGCCCGGACCCAGCAGCGCACCGATTAAGTCGCGGTTGGCCGCAAGATAACGCAGCAGCTCAACCGAACCGGGCGCCGGTTCGAGCTCGTCGATATTGTGATAGAGATCGGGCAGCTGAGCTGCGGTGATGAGCTCAATGCGCTCACGGATCTCGGCCAGCAAGCCGTCCTCGATTTGATTGATAAAGTCGGGAATATCGCGATAGTGCGAATAGAACGTGCGGCGCGTAAGGCCAGCACGCTCGGTGAGCGACGCGACATTAATGCGCGAAAGGTCGCCGCTTTCGGCAAGCTCGCTGGCAAGTGCCTGGCGAAGGGCACGCTGCGAGCGAAGGGACCGGCGATCGCATTTCTCGAGCTGGGACAAGCGTCCTCCTTGTTACTCAGCCTGTGCGCTATTGCACAGTGCGAGTATTATTGCACACCGTGTGTACCAACACGTAAAGGCAATATTTAGATTGTGGCAAAGGGACTGTCCCTTTGTCACAATCCGCCTGGCTTTTGAAGCGGCATTACCGATTGTCCAAAATGTCGTTCGTGGGTAGAATAGTGTCGACGGCAGCCCAAGTTGTAGCTAGCTGGGCAGTGCCGTTGTTTGCATTAGGGGGTCAACGCCTTAGCGGCGGCGACCCCTTCTGTTGCGCTTCGAACGCTGCTTGAGTGCCTCGGAAAGGCCGACAAGCGCCGTGAAGAACGAGACCACGGCGGTCAGAAGTCTCACGAAATCAATCAAATCGGTCATGGGCATCACCTCCCATCAAATGGAGGGCGCTGCCCGGCACATGGAACTGCCGTCAACGATACCGATTCTATCAAAGCGCAGTTAGATATGCGAATGTTTGTTCGCATTTCAGAAGATCGGAGCTCGGGTATGGCGAAGGAGCAGTTCCTTTGCCATACCCGAGCTTGTCGCCGAACTGCCAACTACATTTTTCGAGTTATTCGGCCACGCTACTGGTTTTGTATAAATGCACCGCCGGGATTATCTGAGGGTTTTTGTCCTTATTTGAGCGTATACATGCCCATTTGCGCACTTACGTCACCGAATCAAACACTATTAGAGGCATGAATGTTCCCGAGAGGGCATCTTTAGCCATTTAACGACCTCCGACAGGCCGAATAACTCGAAATTTGTTGGTAGCAAAAGTGTGACAGTCCTATACGCCAAAAGCCGGTATCTCCCATGCGACAAAGGGACAGTCCCTTTGTCACATTATTCGATGATGGTGCGAGAGTTTTGCTTGTGCATGGTGGCGAGCATGTGCTTGGGAACGGCGTGGGTCATGCAGCCGCCGATGGTCGCACTCGCGGCGGCCTTCGCTGCATCGCTAGCGTTTTTGGTCGCGTAGCTGTGGCGGAAACGCTTGAGCATGGCAATGTCGTTGCCGCCGTCGCCGTAGACCGCGACCTCGTCCTCGGCAATACCGTAGTAGCCCGCCAGCCAGGCCACGCTCTCGCCCTTGTTGCACGCCACGTCCGTGATCTCGAACATCACCGGGTCAAACGGCGCGTTGACTACACGGTCCGAGCGGTCGGCAAGATACGCCTTAAGGTCGCGCTCCAGCTCGGGCGAGGTCACGCGGCAGTTGATCTTGCATACATCGTGACGCAAGATATCGCCGATCGACTGGTCGAAATACTGTTCCTCGTGATAGCCGCCACGCGCACGCATACCGCGCATCACGATGCGCTTGATAGGGCTGTCCTTTTTAAAGCCCGCCTGGTGCATCTCGAACGATCCGCTCGAAAACATGCCGTCGGGCGTGGAGCAGTCAAAACAGATGTCCGGGAACGCCTTGAGCAGCTCCTCGGTAACCTGCGGGTCGATGGTCCAGGTCTTGAGCACCTCGCCATGACTGTCGCGCACAATGGAACCGTTAGAGCAGCAGGCATCGAGCGCCAGCCCCGTAAAGCCATGCTCGCCGATTGGCAACGTCGAGCGCCCGGTCGCAGGAACCACATGCAAGCCAGCCTCGGTCAGCTCACGGATGGCACGGCGGATGGTCCCATCCGCCTCGTGCAGGGCATTCAGCAGCGTTCCGTCTAAGTCACTCGCGAACATCTTGATCATGGACATGCCTCTCCTTCGTCTGCCCGATATTGTAGACGAAGGAGAGGCATGCCCAAACAATGCCGTCCCGGCGCGGCGGGCCACTGCCTCCGCAAATTCACGGTGCCCCAGCGCGTCAAGACAATCGCCGCAAGCGATTTTTCAGACGATAAAACAGCGCCGTCGTCAACGTCAGCACCGCCAACATGGCTGCGAATACAATCGCCGGTGTCCATCGATCATATGCAACCCCGTACGTCAATTGGCCGATAGGTGTTGCGCAGGAAAGGACCATGTAAACGACCGAAAGCACTTTTCCGCAGTGCTCAGTCGGCGCTGCCCGCTGAACAAACGCGATGATTTCAACCGACGCAATGCTTGCCCACACCATGACCCATGCCGAACCAACCGCAAACACGGTGAACACGCATGCATCTGCGCCGAACAGTTGCGCGACAATAATCGGTGCGACTCCAAAACAGATCATCGCAACATATCGACATATGTCATTGAAAGAAAAGCGATGCGGCCAAATGCCGACCAAGCCACTGCCGGCAAGACCACCCAAGCCCATAGCAACCTCAACTATCCCAACGCAGGACGATTGCATGCCGAGATGCTTTGTAACAATAATGGGAGCGCCAATCGTTAGCCCAGCCAACGCAAGGTTCAAAACTGCCGCAAGCAAAATCACAGCGACCAATGGTGCATTTTGCAACAGATACCGAATCGACTCCCGAAAATCGTTTCGGCATGTCGTACGAGTCGCGCCGTCTCTCATCGTTTCAGATGAGGCATTTTGCTTGAGTGCGACCCCAAACAAGAGAGCTGAAATCGCAAACGCCACCGACACGGTTGTGCAAAGAGTATCGATGCCAAAGCACCCATAGACTGCCGTCCCGACCACAGGACCCAAGATATTGCTCACCATGGTTACCTGCGAAACCAATGCAGTGGCCCGCTCAACCTTCTCTTCACCCGCCATACGCACCGTCTCAATTTGGAGCATTGGCTTTAGCAGCGATTGAACACCATATTGAACACAAAGTATCGCTACTACGACGACCGCAAGGGGCAACGAGCGCTTCATGGGGATAGACAGCAGCGATGCAGTCATCAGAGCAATGCCGAGGGCCACGAGGACCTCGCGATGTCTTCCCCTATCCGCCAAGATTCCGCCAACCGGAGTTGCGAGTACGCCGGGTATGAACGCCGTCGCCACGACGACGCCATATAACGTTGACGATCCACTGTAATCGAACAAGTAAAGCGGATACGCAAAGCACAGCGCCGACAGCATCGAATACGTGCACAGCTGCGCAACAAGAAGCTCCGTGAGCCTAATTGGCCGCACTATTTTTGGTTCCAACAAGACGCTGACGTCTCTCAGCCCAGCCATAAGTTCGCTCCCTATACATACCGATAGTATGTATTTATCGACTTGAAAAGGGCAGCCGGAGCTGCCCGTTCAAATTTATTACATACCGTTGGTATCTATATTACCACCTTACCACCCGGCGCGGTCCCATACGTCCCAAATCTGCGCCGTTGTCTGAAGCACTTCTTCCCCCAAATCGAGTCCCACCGCGGCAGCCATCTGCGCCAAACATTGAGCGCGAGCGAGCATTCGATCCTTGGTCTCAAGCGGACGGAACAGCGGCAGCAGCCAAAGATTCGCCAACAACGATACGGCCTCCGCCGCTTCACGCGGGCATTCACACGCAATGGAGCCGTCGGCGATGCCCTCCTCGATCACTGGCAAGAGACAGCCATCGGCCGACTCGTCAAACGAGCCCTGGTACTGCATCGCCAGTAAACGCGAGCTTTTTACCGGATCTGCTGCAGGACGCATGCGTGCCCATAGTTCAATTTGCGGAACGACGGACTCGGGCGCGTACAGCCGCTTGAGCTTTTGGGCTCCGGTCATATTACCGACGCCAAGCATCGAGCGACGGTGCTCAACAATCGGAGTCATCGCCCGATCAAACGCGGCGTTGAAAATCTCTTCTTTGCTCTTGAAGTGATGATAGACAGCGCCCTTGGTCATGCCATTGAGACGGTCAACGATATCTTGAATGCTCGTCCCCTCATAACCCTGTGCACAGAATAGCTCCAGTGCCGCGTCGAGAATCTTCGTGACCGTCTCCTCGGGATATTTATTGCGACCCATAATCCGCCCATCCGCAACGCAAGTCTTGTGCCTCATTGCAGCATTTTAACGTTGCGGATGGCAGGCGGTCGATACTACACCGCGGCGGGGCCGTGTTCGCCGGTACGGATGCGGATAACATCCTCGACCGGCTCGACCCAAATCTTGCCGTCGCCGACGGCACCGGTGCGAGCGGCGCTGCAGATGATGTCGACAATGCCGTCGACGTGCTCATCGGCGCAGATGAGGGTGAACTGCACCTTGGGGATCGTGTTGACGAGCAGCTCGTTGCCGCGCACGTATTCCTTCCAGCCATGCTGCGCGCCGCAGCCCTGCACCTGGTTGATAGTCATGCCGC
>URNQ01000141.1 GCA_900549245.1 uncultured Collinsella sp. | reverse complement strand
CCGCCGATCAGCGCCAAGAAACGGTTCTGCATGGCGGTGATACCAAGCGTACCCAGCGCCGCGGAAACCTCATCGGCAGAAAACGCCGGGAAGGACGTCGCCTCAAAGTCGAGCTCGACGGGCGCATCGGTGCGAATTGTCGCCACCTTACGGCTCAGCAGTGCGTCGTCGATGTGTGCGCGCAGGTTCTCGCCCATCTTGCCCTTGACCTCGTCGGCATGCGCGATGACCTCGTCCAGGCTACCGTACTGCGCAATGAGCGCGCTCGCCTTTTTGGGGCCGATGCCCGGCACGCCGGGGATGTTATCGGACGTATCGCCCTTCAGACCGTAAAAATCGGGCACGAGCGCCGGCGTAATGCCGTGATACAGGTCATCCACGCTCTCGGGCGTCATGATCGCCACGTCGGACAGGCCCTTGCGGGTCGAGACCACGTTGACGTGCTCGGTCACGAGCTGATACATATCGCGATCACCGGTCACCAGCAGCATGTCACAGCCGGCCTGCTCGCCCAGGCGCGCCATAGTGCCCAGAATGTCATCGCCTTCCCAGCCCTCGGACTGCAGAATCGGCACGTTGAGCGCGGCGAGCAGCTCCTTAATCATGGGAAACTGCGCATGCAGATCGGGGTCCATGGGCGGGCGCTGAGCCTTGTACTGCGGCAGCATCTCCATGCGCACGCGCGGCTTGCCCTTGTCAAACGCCACAACAACGCCGTCGGGATTAAAGGCGTCAATCATCTTGAGGAACATATTCAAAAAGCCAAAAATCGCGTTGGTGGGACGACCGTCCGGCGCGTTCATGGTCGGCGGCACGGCGTGGAAGGCGCGATGCATGAGCGAGTTGCCGTCGATAACGGCAAAGGTGCGGCGCTTGTCAGACATATTGAATACCTCGCTTTAGGCTGGGCACGGTTTGCTCACTCCAGTTTACACGCTCCCCGCCCCGCGGCCACCTCACATCAAGCTCCCCCGCCACCGTGAGCCCGCGCGTGATACGATGGCTCACGGTACATCAACCAGCACGATCGATCCGAAAGGAGCCTGCGTCATGGAGCGTCCCTGCGCATGGGAAAAGTACACGCCACAGCAAATCGAGGAGCTCGAGGAGCTTTGCCGCGGCTATAAGCAGTTTTTGAGTGAGAACAAGACCGAGCGCCTGTGCGTCAAGGCCGGCATCAAGATGGCCGAGGAGGCGGGATACGTCGACCTGGAGACCGTAATCGCCGAAGGCCGCGAGCTCAAGGCAGGCGACAAGGTGTATGCCGCTAACCACGGCAAGGACCTTATGCTCGTCAACCTGGGCACCGCCCCGCTCGAGCAGGGCTTTAACATCCTGGGCGCGCACGTGGACTCGCCGCGCCTGGACCTTAAGCAGAACCCCGCCTTCGAGGCCGGCGACATGGCTTATCTCGACACGCACTCCTACGGCGGCGTCAAGAGCTACCACTGGGTGGCCTCCCCTCTCGCACTCGTGGGCGTCATCTGCAAAAAGGACGGCACCACCGTCGACATCAATATCGGCGACAAGGCCGACGACCCGGTCTTTACCATCTCCGACCTGCTGATCCATCTTTCGAGCGAGCAGATGGCCAAGCCCGCCAAGGACGCCGTCGACGCCGAGATCCTCGACGTGATCGTGGGCGGCCGTCCCGTCAAGTTCGATGAGGACGACAAGGACGCCCCCAAGGAGCCCGTCAAGCAGATGTTCCTGGACATCCTCAAGGAGCAGTACGGCGTCGAGGAGGAGGACTTCCTCTCCGCCGAGATCGAGGTCGTGCCCGCCGGCCCCGCCCGCGACATGGGCCTCGACCGTTCCATGATTCTGGGCTATGGTCACGACGACCGCGTCTGCGCTTACCCCTCCATGCTCGCCCAGATCAATGTGGCCAATGTCGAGCGCACGAGCATCACGCTCATCGTCGACAAGGAGGAGATCGGCTCCGTGGGTGCCACCGGCATGACGAGCCGCTTCTTCGAGAACACCGTCGCCGAGATCATGACACTCGCCGGCGAGGACAGCCCGCTGGCTTTGCGCCGCGCGCTCGCCCGCAGCCGCATGCTCTCCTCCGACGTGTCCGCCGGCTTCGACCCGGGCTACGCCGGCAAGTTCGAGACCAAGAACGCAGCCTTCATGGGTCGTGGCCTGTGCTTCAACAAGTACACGGGCAGCCGCGGCAAGGGCGGCTCCAACGACGCCGACGCCGAGTACGTGGCCCTCGTCCGCGACATCATGGACGAGGCCGGCGTGGACTTCCAGACCTGTGAGCTCGGCCGCGTCAACGCTGGTGGCGGCGGCACCATCGCCTACATCATGGCCAAGTACGGCATGAACGTCATCGACTCCGGCGTTGCCGTCCTGTCCATGCACGCCCTGTGGGAGGTCGCCAACAAGGCCGATATCTACGAGGCCTATCGCGGCTACAAGGCCTTCATCGAGCGAGCCTAACCAACCCTTCATCAGTTGCGGTGAAATACGGACTAAACTGGCCCATAAACGGCCAAAACAGACCGTATTCCACCGCAATTTCTTTTTTGGCAGAGGAGAGTTCATGCTCCAGGTCATCGTTTCACCCGCCAAGCAAATGCGCTCGGCCCAAGATGCTTTTGAAGTCCTGGGCATTCCACCCTTTGCGCGCGAGACGGCTCGCCTCCACCGCGCACTGCTAGATATCGAGCGGAATGAAGGCAGCGACAGCCTGCAGGCGCTATGGAACGTGAGTGACAAACTGCTGGGGCCTTGCCTCAACACCCTGCATGAGTTCGGGCCTATCTTGGGAAACGGCGATCTCGACAATCCCGCACTCGCCCGTCACCTCTCCCCTGCCGTCATGTCCTATCACGGCATTCAATACCAGAGCATGGCGCCCGAGGTGATGGATTCCGCGCAGCTCGCATGGCTGCAAGACCATCTGTGGATCCTCTCGGGCCTCTACGGGTGCGTTCGCCCCTTTCATGCCGTCGAACCGTATCGGCTGGAAATGGGCGCGAAGCTCGCCGTTGACGATGCCCGAGACCTCTACGCGTTTTGGAGCGACAAGCTCGCGCGGGTTATCGCCCCGGCAGGCTCAAACACCACGATCGTCAACCTCGCCAGCGTAGAGTATGCCAAAGCCGTTCTGCCCCATCTCGCGGGCGACGCCACGGCCGTCACATGCCTCTTTGGCGAGGGTATCCGCAACGGGAAGCCCATCCAACGGTCGACCGCCAGCAAAAAGGCGCGCGGCTCCATGGTGCGGTGGATGGCAGAAAACAAGCTCGAGGATGTAAGCGAACTTACCGCATTCAACATCGGCTATCGGCACATCCCCGAGCTTTCAGACAAAAACACCCTGGTATTCATGAACGCGCAGGCACAATAGGCCCGCCGTTTCCAAACACTCCGTTACTCCGCCAAGGCATCGGCCTTTGCAATCTCGCTCGTCGAGCCATCTTGGTAGGTAATCTTAACGTGCTCTACCTCGGACACCGCAACACCCGATGGGGGCTCCAAGCGCCATTCCGTCAGCGCGATATCCATAGTCGTAGGCACGTCGCCCTGATTCTTGAGCTTCACCGTCAGCGTTTTGAGCGCCGCATCATACGTCACGCGTTCGATTTCCTCACCAGGAATAGACCCACCGCTCAGCTGAAGCTGGACAAATCCATCGCGCGAATACCAATAGTCGCCCGGCGCGGCAACGGTATTGCCGCCCGCGACCTTCACCGTCATTATCGGCAGGCTATCATCGGCCTCGAACTCCCATGCAGCGCCGCCGCGACCACCAAACGTCCAGATACAAACGGCAATCACCAGCACGGCAAGCACCGCAAAACCAATCGCGACAAGGCCATGGTGCGCACGGCTTTCCTCGGCCGATACATCCCATTGCGTCTCTCGATATAGATGCTTGTCTTCCATGTTCGCCTCCCCATGGGCATGCTGATCGCGTCAATCGTACCCATTCAGGCTATACTTGAGCCCATGACATAACGGGGAGCTTGCAGGACAAGACGGCAGGCTGAGATTGGGCGCGCCCGCCCTGACCCGCAAACCTGATATGGGTAATGCCAACGAAGGGAGCCGTGCCAATGAGCACACAGACCGAGCCCAAGCTCGTCACGCAAATCGACTTCGCCCGCGCCGGGCAGATCACACCGCAGATGAAGGAGGTTGCCGAGCGCGAGCATCGCGACCCCGAGTACATCCGCGAGCGCGTGGCCGACGGCCGCATCGCCATTCCCGCCAACATCGTGCATATCAAAAAGGGCATGCGCGCCTTTGGTGTCGGCGAGGGTCTGTCCACCAAGGTCAACGTGAACCTGGGCATCTCGGGCGACAAGGCCGATGCCGCCGAGGAATGGAAGAAGGTCAAGATCGCCGAGGACTTTGGCGCCGACGCCATCATGGACCTCTCCAACTCGGGCAAGACGCGCCAGTTCCGCCAGCAGCTCATCGACGAGACGCCGCTCATGGTAGGCCCCGTCCCCATGTCCGACGCCATCGGCTACATGGAAAAGCCGCTGGTCAAGCTCACCAAGGACGACCTGTTCGAAGTCGTGCGCGCGCATGCCGAGGACGGCGTGGACTTTATGACCATTCACTGCGGCATCAACAAGTCGGTCACCAAGACCTTTAAGGAGACAGGCCGCCTGATGAACATCGTGAGCCGCGGCGGCTCACTGCTGTTTGGCTGGATGGAGGTCACCGGTAACGAGAACCCGTTCTATGAGTTCTACGACGAGTTGCTCGAGATTTGCCACGAGTACGACGTGACGATTTCGCTCGGCGACTCCTGCCGCCCGGGCTGCCTCTACGACTCCAACGACGCCACCGAGACCGCTGAGATGATCGAGCTGGGCAAGCTGTGCAAGCGCGCTTGGGCCGCCGGCGTCCAGGTCATGGTCGAGGGCCCGGGTCACATGGCGCTCGACGAGATCGCCGCCAACATGAAACTGCAGAAGCGCCTGTGCCACAATGCTCCGTTCTATGTGCTCGGACCGCTGGTAACCGATATCGGCGTGGGTTACGACCACATCACCGCCGCCATCGGCGG